>NZ_JAHKQX010000018.1:0-115539 GCF_019345515.1 Shewanella sp. NKUCC06_TVS
GCTTCCCGCTAAGGAGAATGACTTGAAAACATTGATTTAAATTTTTGACTGCCAACCCGAAGGCTAAGCAGTTTCGATTAACTCAACACCTGTGAGTGTCCACACAGATTTCTTGTTTTACCTTGTTAAAGAGCAACTCAACCTCATAAGAGAAGGTGAGTACCACACTGAGCGCCGAACGCTTCCAGTTGGCTAGGGCTGCGTATTCTACGCATTTCCCGTTTCGCGTCAAGGAGTATTTTCAACTTCTTGCTGCGCTTGAATTAAGTGCTTAAAAGCGACTCAATTCAACCTAACTCGTCAGCCTGCTTTCGCTGTCTGCCGTGTCAGTGGATGCGCATTATAGGCAGCAGAGAATTTTGTGCAACCCCTATTTTAAGGAAATTTGCAGTTAATTCTAATTATCTAATCTAGCCACAAGATACACACCACTTACCCCCAAAGTTATCCACAATTCAGCCAAGACTGCGCCTTTGTTTCGCATTATGTATAGCCAAAAGCCATTAGATGATTTGTTGGTAGTTATAAAAATAGAAGACTTTCGTCTTTTAAAATGAAGATTAAATGGGGCTAAGCGCGAGATTGACCGACGGAACGGCTTAAATGGATTTGTTTTAATGGCGACAACACGTGACCATTAGTAAGTAGCGAGTTTGTGATGTAAGGCCTAAAGCATGACTATGATAGGGTTCATTGGTGCATATAGATGTAGAAATAAAACAAACCCACAAAAAAGCCAGCTTACGCTGGCTTTTTACATCAAGTTACCTTAACGGCAATCGATTACACGGCAGTCTGGAAGATCACTTCCGATGCTTTTTTTGTGTAAGACTCGATTTGATCGAAGTTCAAGTAACGGTATGTGTCAGCTGCAGTTGCGTCTAACTCTTTAGCGTATTCTTGATATTCTTCAGGTGACGGTAGACGACCTAACAGTGCAGCAACCGCAGCCAGTTCAGCAGAGGCTAAGTAAACGTTAGCACCTGTACCTAAACGGTTAGGGAAGTTACGGGTAGAAGTCGATACCACAGTTGAACCTTCAGCTACACGTGCTTGGTTACCCATACACAGTGAACAACCTGGGATCTCGATGCGCGCGCCTACACGACCAAAAATCGCGTAGTAGCCTTCTTCAGTCAGCTGATCTCTATCCATCTTAGTCGGTGGTGCAATCCACAGACGTGTTGGCAGGGTTTTAGCAAACTTGTCTAGCATCTTACCGGTTGCGCGGAAGTGACCGATGTTGGTCATACAAGAACCTACGAACACTTCATCAATCTTAGTTTGCGCAACAGATGACAGTAAAACGGCATCATCAGGATCGTTTGGCGCACACAGGATTGGCTCTTTGATGTCATTTAGGTCGATTTCGATTACTGCAGCGTACTCAGCATCTTTATCGGCGCTCATCAGCTCAGGATTGGCTAACCACTCTTGCATGCCTTTGATACGACGTTCAATCGTACGACGATCGCCATAACCTTCAGCGATCATCCACTTGAGCATGATGATGTTGGAGTTCAGGTATTCAATGATAGGTTCTTTGTCTAACTTGATGGTACAACCGGCAGCAGAGCGCTCAGCTGAAGCATCAGACAGTTCGAAAGCTTGTTCAACTTTCAGTGATTCTAAGCCTTCGATTTCCAGTACGCGACCAGAGAAGATGTTTACTTTACCTTTCTTCTCAACGGTCAGCATGCCCAGTTCAATGGCTTTTAATGGGATAGCATGAACCAGATCACGCAGTGTGATACCCGGTTGCATTTTGCCCTTGAAGCGCACTAATACGGATTCAGGCATGTCGAGTGGCATAACGCCAGTCGCAGCAGCAAACGCTACTAAGCCAGAACCCGCTGGGAATGAAATACCAATTGGGAAACGCGTATGTGAGTCACCACCCGTACCAACGGTATCTGGCAGCAGCATACGGTTTAACCATGAGTGGATAACACCATCACCTGGACGCAGTGATACACCGCCGCGATTCATGATGAAATCTGGCAGAGTATGATGTGTGTTCACATCAACTGGCTTTGGATAAGCCGCAGTGTGACAGAATGACTGCATAGTCAAATCAGCACTAAAACCTAAACAAGCTAAATCTTTCAGCTCATCACGGGTCATAGGACCAGTGGTATCTTGTGAACCGACAGACGTCATCTTAGGTTCGCAGTATTGACCAGGACGCACACCCGCTACGCCACAAGCTTTACCGACCATCTTCTGCGCAAGCGTATAACCTTTACCGGTATCAGCGACATCTTGAGAACGTACAAAGACGTCAGATAACCCTAAGCCTAATACGTCACGGGCTTTGTCAGTTAAACCACGACCGATGATCAATGGAATACGACCACCAGCACGAACTTCGTCTAACAAGACTTCCGTTTTTAAGCTGAATTCTGAAATCACTTCGTCGCTATCGTGACGCTTAACCACACCGGCGTATGGGTAGATGTCAATCACATCGCCCATTTCCATCTTGTTTACGTCAAGCTCGATTGGCAGTGCGCCCGCATCTTCCATAGTGTTGAAGAAAATCGGTGCAATTTTACCGCCAAGGCAGAAACCGCCAGCGCGCTTGTTAGGTACGAATGGAATATCATCGCCCATAAACCACAGTACTGAGTTAGTCGCAGATTTACGTGATGAACCCGTACCCACAACGTCACCCACATATACTAATGGATGTCCTTGTGCTTTTAATGCTTCGATTTTTTTCACTGGGCCAACGGCACCAGCAACATCAGGCTCGATACCATCACGGGCGTTTTTCAGCATAGCTAACGCGTGCAATGGGATATCAGGACGTGACCATGCATCTGGTGCAGGTGACAAGTCATCGGTGTTGGTTTCACCAGAAACTTTAAATACTGTCAGAGTGACTTTGTCAGCCAGTTTTGGACGGCTTAAATACCAATCTGCATTCGCCCACGCTTCAACCACTTGCTTCGCAAACTCATTGCCCGCTTCCATCTTCTCAACCACATCGTGGAAAGAATCAAACATCAGCAGAGTATGAGATAGCGCTTTAACGGCTAAAGGTGCTAACGCTGGGTTATCCAGCTGTGCGATCAGAGGTTCGATGTTGTAGCCGCCTTGCATTGTGCCTAACAACTCAGTAGCACGCTCAGCAGACAGAATCGGTGATTTTTCAGTGCCTTTGGCAACCGCATCTAAAAAAGCAGCTTTAACATAAGCAGCTTCATCAACACCTGGGGGAATTCGATTTTCAAGCAGGTCGAGAACGAAAGCCTCTTCACCTGCGGGTGGGTTTTGAACTAACTTAACCAGTTCAGCCACTTGATGTGCATCTAATGGCTTAGGGACTACGCCCTCTGCAGCACGTTCTGCGACGTGTTTACGATATGCTTCTAGCACGGCAACATTCCTCTTTGTTTGGCGCTCTAACAACGAAACTGCACGTCTTCTTAATTGAAGCTGACAGTCCGACATGATCGACCCGTATTTCCGGCCTGCAGTATACTACAGCTTTGCAAAAGTATGAATCAGGTCACACTCGGCAAAAAGCGAAATAAGGACTAAATCCGGCGGCGAATGCCAACTTACGGGAAGATTAAAACAAGTGAAATTAGACAATAGTTTGAAAACAGACAAAAAACCATACACTACAAATAGTTAACAATGTTTCATTAATTTTAAATCGAACAAGCAATTTTCCGCGCCCCAGAGCAAATAGGTATAAATTTTTCTCATCTTGCTGCATTTTGGCTTTTAAGATGCAGTGCGAGAACTTACACTCAGGCTTAATTTACTGCATATCTCAGTTATTTCCTTAGTCCATCGGAGTACCAATGACATCCCTTAGCATTCAAGCCGTTATTTTTGATATGGATGGCGTTTTAATCGATTCAGAACCCCTATGGCAGCGAGTCGAGTATGAAGTGTTATCCGCACTCGGCGTGCCAGTGACGATAGAAACGATTCAACAAACCACGGGCTTACGCATCGATCAATGCGTCGATTATTGGTACCACAAGGCACCTTGGCCACACTATGATAATGCCAAGGTCAGCCAAACGATTGTTGATAAAGTTGCAAATGAAATTCTGGTTAGCGGCGAAGCTATGCTGGGCGTCCACGAAGCGATTGATCACTGCCAAGCGCTTGGCCTTAAAATCGGCTTAGCGACCTCGTCGTTCTACACTATTATTGAGGCAGTTCTTTCTAAGCTAGGACTCAGTGATAAATTTATGGCAGTACAATCGGCCGAGGGACTCACCTATGGCAAACCCCACCCAGAAGTTTATTTGAATTGCGCTAAGGCGTTAGATGTTGATCCCCGTTGTTGTCTTGCCATCGAAGATTCCTTTAACGGCTTAATTGCCGCAAGAGCAGCCAACATGCAAACGGTCGCGATCCCTGCGCCAGAACAAAGAGGCGATGCTAAGTGGATTATCGCCCATCATCAGGCCGAGAGTTTGTTGGCATTAACAACAATTTTGGCAAAATAACGTCACAACACACCGAGTTTCTGCAGGGCGGATAAGCTTAGTCTTTGCCCTACGGATAAATGACAGAATGGTGTATGCACCAGAAGGAATTCAATGTGAAATACCTGTCCTTAATACTGCCCATAGGCTTAATACTCATGTCCACCAGTTTACCCGCTAGCGCAGGTGAGACCATGCACTGTAAACAACAAGTGATCAATACGGGCGATACTTTAACGACTGTGCAGGATAAATGCGGCTCGCCCAGCGATATTCGAGAATACAGTCTGCCCGCAACTTATCTCAACGCTAACGGAGACAGGGTGATCGATCCCAGCAAGTTGCCAACTGAGTATCAAGAATGGACCTATGATTTTGGACCAACACGCTTAATGCGTCGCCTGTATGCCACAGATAATAAAGTCACAAAAATTGAATCCTTAGGTTACGGACATTAATCGGCAGCATCCTAGATTATCGTCATCAATAAAAAAGCCAGACATTGTCTGGCTTTTTTATTTCAATCTGCTGAATGTATTACCAAATTTTCACACGTTCATCTGGTGTTAAATACATTTTATCGCCTTCTTTCATATCGAAGGCCTTATAGAAGGCTTCCACGTTACGTGGCGTACCCATGGCACGATAATGGCTCGGTGAATGCGGATCTGTCAGCAAACGACGGCTCAGCTCTTCATCACGGTAATTACGGCGCCATACTTGCGACCAACCCACAAAGAAGCGTTGCTCACCCGTTAAACCATCGAGCACAGGCGCTGGTTTGCCGTTAAGGCTCATCAAATACGAACGTGCCGCTACGGTTAAACCACCTAAGTCGCCGATGTTTTCCCCTAAGGTCAAATCACCATTAACAAACTTGCCGGGCATTGCCTCATAACCTGAGTATTGGGCAGACAACTGCTTACCGCGTTTTTGGAACTCTTCTCTGTCTTTATCTGACCACCAATCACGTAGGTTGCCATCACCATCGTATTTAGCGCCTTGGTCATCAAAACCATGGCTAATTTCATGGCCGATCACAGCACCTATACCACCGTAGTTAACGGCATCATCGGCATCCATATTAAAGAATGGCGGTTGCAGAATCGCAGCAGGGAACACAATTTCGTTTTTCACTGGGCTGTAGTAAGCATTCACCGTTTGTGGTGTCATGCCCCATTCGGTACGATCAATTGGCTTGCCTAGCTTGTTGATCATGTCTTGATATTCAAACTGAGCGTAACGCATGTAGTTACCCACTAACTCGTCAGCCTTGATATCTAAACCTGAGTAATCTTTCCATTTATCTGGATAGCCAATTTTGTAGGTAAATTTAGCCAGTTTTTCTTGGGCGGCGACTTTGGTTTCTGGCGTCATCCACTCAAGTTCATTAATGCTGACTTCAAAACCTTTGATCAAGTTTTTGATCATGGTTTCCATGCGCGCTTTAGCTTCTGGCTTGAAGTATTGCTTAACGTACTCTTCACCCACTAACTCACCAATCACTTGGTCGGCGCCATCAACCGCTTTTTTCCAGCGTGGCTGCTGCTCTTCGATACCCATTAAGGTTTTGCTCTTAAAGGCGAAGTTCAAATCAACAAAGTTTTTACTCAGTAACTCGGCGTAGCTATCCACTAAGTGGAACGCCAGATAATCCTGCCAAGCCGATACTGGGAATGTCTCGAAACTGGCGCCGAGTTTTTCAAAATAAGAGGGCTGACGCACGATCACTTCAGTCACTTTATCGCCTAAGCCAGCACTCGCAGCAAAGGCATTAAAATCGAATTGACCGGTTAACTTTTGCAGTTCAGCACGATCTAACTTGTTGTATGCCTTGTTGGCATCACGGGATTCGACTCGGCTCCACTGACTTTTGGCGATCATCATTTCGATGTCGGCGACGTTTTTAGCCGCGCGTTTAGCGTCCTTGTAACCCGCTTCGGTCAGTATTTCTGTCACATACTTGGCCATGGCTTGGCGATTAGCGGCAAACTTAGGATCATCTTTTAGGTAATAATCGCGGTCAGGCAACGTAAGGCCCGACTGGCTTAAATACACCGCATACTGAGTTGAGTTTTTAGCGTCATTATTGACGTAAAAACCAAAAGGAATACCAGAACCCGTCGTCAGTAATTTACCCATCACAGCGGGTAAGTCAGCGTGCGTTTTTGCGGCAGCGATATCGGCCAGCAATGGCTTAAGCGGAGTAACACCTAATGTTTCAAGCAAATCGGTATTCATAAAGCTAGCATTGAAATCACCGATTTTCTGTTCATTAGAGCCTGCAGCAGGATTCTTTTTAGCGGCCGCTTCGTCGATAATTTTCTTCAATGCATCTTGGCTTTGGTCGTACAACACAGAAAACGCGCCATAGTTAGATTTGTCAGCTGGAATAGGCGTATTTGCCAACCATTTTCCATTAACGCTGTAATAGAAATCATCTTGATGGCGAACTGAGGCATCAAAGTTTTGCAATTCAATGCCAGACACCGCGACGGCTTCAGTTTTAGGCTCAGTACTACAAGCCGCTAAACCTAAACTCAAGGCGATACTCAGTGCCAGTGTGCTTATCTTCTTCATTGTTTTCCCCAGCTTCCGTTGAGAGTTATTATTTTTCCCGCAAAACCTTAGCATCTTGGCACGCCTCACAGTAGTAAGATTTTGTAAAAGGATATGACACTTTAGCGACACTCTTAGCTATTTCGGCAAGCTAACTTCCATAGGGATGACGCTTATAGTTTTTCCATCGACCAAAAAGTAAGGGCACAACCTCAGTCATGCCCTTAAGTTCTTTACACAAATCTCAAACTAGAAGTTTTTACCCACAAATAAATAGAAAGACTTATCGCCAAGATCTGTGATCCCAAAACCAAGTGCTGCGGGTCCCATGGAAGTATCTGTACCGATATAAAGACTCGATGCATAAATCAGATCGGTCAGGGTGACGTCAGTACGCTCGTCCCAGACATTTCCCGCCTCTAAGCTCCAACCTAGGTATAGAGGATAATCTGTCATGCCTAGGGCATCACGCCCGAGATCATATTGATAAATAAAGGCCCCAAACACTTTATGTGCGCCCATAATTGAGTCTTTATGGTAACCAGATAGGTTTAAGAATCCTCCCAGCTCAGATAAATGCAGCGTATTGACCCCATCATTATTGTTAGTAGCAATTGATGCCTTACCAACAAAAGCGTGGTTACCGACACTCAAGGCACCTTTCCAGTCGGCCTCTATTTGCACGCTAAATTGGTTTTGATTATCGTCGATACTGTCATTGAAATCTTCATTGCGCACGTAGACGTTTAAGGTTACGCGATTACCTGATGTTGGAAAGCTAATGCTATCTAAGCTATCGTAACCGAACCTAAAGTAAGCACCATAGGAACTAAAATCTAAGTCCTGCGTTAGCCAAACATCATTGACTATCGACCCCTTCTCTGCGACTAAGCCTAACTCAATCATCCCTTGTAAGGTGTAGTTATAACCTATGCCTAATTCAATAGTATGGGTTTTCTTGTCGAAGGTTAAGATACGACTGTTATTATCGTATAAGTCCCAATCACGGGTATCGTATTGATAGCGGGCACGGCTAAAAAACTGTTGGTCCCTGTCTAAAGGCTGATAAAACTCAGTTGCAAACAACTTTTCAATGCCGAGTTTGACCTCATTGCGCCACTCTCCACCATTAAAGGTCAAATCGGTCATGGTATAAGCCATGTCAAAACTGATGGCAGATTCTGAATTAAAGTCATCCTCCCAATTAAAGCCCAGTTGGAAATAATTCGGCCCCCAAGACTTAGCCTTAGTAGTGACAGTGAGTATGCGGCCATCCTCACCTTCTACAAATTCAGCATCGACACGCTCAAATTTATTGAGAGAGTAAATACGCTTTAACGCCTCATTAAGCTCGTCTTTAGATACAGCTTGCCCAGGTTTAATATTCAAGGTTTCCGTCAAGAGATTCAAACTCACCTTAGATTGGTTTTCAAATACGATTTCATTAATGGGATGACGTACATCCGCCATTAATAATTTACCTTTGGCTTTTTTAGCCTCGACGTAGGCGGCATATTCCTCAGGGCTCACGCTCATACTGCTCAACTTATAAAGCTGACCATTAGCGGCTTCTTTTCCAAGGGTTAATGCCAGCGGCATAATAGTGAAATCAGTGGTGCTGAGGGCGTCAATCGCGGGTCGAATCAATACATCTTTATCTGTCAGCAGCTCCTTTTGCTTGGCGGTGCTGGCATTGGTCAGGAAATTAGACAGTTGATCCAGTACCGCAATGGTACTGTCTAATTTATCTTTTTTGACCAGAGGCGAGCCAATATCGACGGCAATAATGATATCGGCGCCCATGGCTTTAACCACATCGACGGGCATGTTATTGGCAATACCACCATCGACCAATAACTTGCCTTCAATTTGTGCAGGCTGAAGTGCACCAGGCACAGTTGCAGACGCTTGCATAGCTTTAACCATACTGCCATGACTAATCACCACAGGTAAGCTAGTTTCTAAGTCGGTTGCAACCGCTCGGTAGGGAATGGCTAAATCATCAAAATGACCAAATTGCTGTACCAGATCTGTCGACTGACGTAAAAGTTGTGACATAGTCTGTCCACGTAGCAGACCACTTGGAGCCCTCACTTGGCCCTCGTTATAGCCAATGTTTAACGGAATATTGTAACGGTCGCGTAACTGTTTATCCCTGTAACTCAAAATATTGCGCGGTATGGTGTCCGAGTAGCCACTGTCCCAGTTGACCCCCATCATGATAGCTTCAACTTCACTCGCACTGTAACCCAGTGAATACATGCCAGCGACATAGGCACCTATGCTGGTGCCCGCGATATAATCGACTGGGATGTTATGTTCTTCTAATATTTTGAGCACGCCCACGTGAGCGGCGCCTTTAGCACCACCACCACTGAGTACGACACCAATTTTAAGGCGCTCTGCAGCCAAAGACGGGGTAACACACAAACACAAAATAATAGAAGCGAGTAGTTGACGCATCATGTGAGGCTACTTTTTATGGGATAAAAATCCGAGTTATATTAACAAACTTATCGATTTAACCGTCAGTCATATTTTATCTGGACCGACTAGTGATAAGTTTGTGTACTCTTTATACAAACAGATGAAGTTTAATTGAATAAACCGCTAAACAAAATATCCATCACCACTGAAGACGATAACGTTTACATCTCAAGCTCATTGGCTTATATCGTGCAGACGATTGCCCATCAGCTGTACAAATATTAAGTATTCGCGAGCCAATAATAGACTATGTTTCTAGCTTAATGATCAATAGAGACGATTTTGTTATCTGTCTCTAAATAGCGCTCAAAATCATCAACGCACATAGGCTTAGCAAAATAATACCCTTGAATAATATAACAGCCACGGCTAAAGACTTGCTCTAACTGCTCAACCGTCTCAATCCCTTCAGCAACCACATTTAATTTAAGGTTACGGGCTAATTCAATAATACTGCTCACAATCGCCTGATCTGCGGTATTAGTGGCGATATCAATCAAAAAGGAGCGATCAATTTTTAGAGTATTGACCTCAAAATTACGCAAATAAGCCAGTGAAGAATACCCAGTACCAAAGTCATCGATGGCAACCTCGATCCCCAAAGATTTCAATCGAGTAAGATGGTCTTTAGCGACATGCAACTCCTTCATCAATACGCCTTCGGTGATTTCTAATCCTAAAGATGCAGTTGGCATTTGGGTTTCTTGTAAAATTCTTTGAATATCTTCAATAAAATCTGGCTGCCTAAAATGCACCGCCGAAATATTAACCGACAACTTAAAGCCCGAGCCATAGCGCTTAGTCCAATTGGCCCCCTGCACACAGGCTTGTCTTAATACCCAGCGGTCAATATCAACAATTAAACCGCAAGCCTCAGCAACTTTAATGAAAATATCGGGGCGAATAAACCCGTCTTGCGGATGTTTCCAGCGAATTAATGCCTCCATACCTATGAGCTTATCGTTACGTAAAATATCAATTTGCGGCTGATAATAAAGCTCGAACTCTTGTCGTTCTATGGCTTTGCGTAAATCGGCCTCAAGCCGTAAATGATAGAGGGCTTGAGCATTACGCTCCGAGGAATAATATTGAAAATTCCCTCGCCCTTCTTCTTTGGCATGGTACATAGCAAGATCGGCATTCTTGATAAAAGCCTCAGGCTGCACCGCATCGTCGGGCCAAATACTGATGCCTATGCTGGTCGAAATATAAAATTCCCGACCATATAACTTAAAAGGCGCGACAATTTGCTCCAACAGGCGCTCGGCGACATGGTTAATATCGTCAATGCTGTTTGCATTGCGGAGTAAAATCACAAATTCATCGCCACCAAAACGACAGAGTAAATGCTCGCTGGAAATACAAGATTGCAGTCGGCTTGATGCTTCGACCAGCAGTGCATCGCCCATGCTATGACCATAGGAATCATTAACATGCTTAAATCTATCGAGATCTAAAAACAATAGCGCCAGTTTCTCACCTGTTTGTTGCGCAGCTTGAATCGACTGTAATAAACGGCTAGAAAATAAGGAGCGATTTGGCAAGCCAGTAAGTACATCGTAATTAGCCAAACGGCGTAAATCGGCTTCAGTACGTTTACGCTCAGTGATATCCGAGAATACCACCACATAGTGGGTTACTTTCCCGTTAATGCTTTGCATCACCGACACGTTTAGCCACACAGGACAGAGTTGCTGATTGGCACGGATTAACTCCCGCTCTCCGGTCCAAGACTGACTATCACGGAGAAGTTGCTTAATCTCCGATGCTAATCCGTCATTCATCTGTACGAATTGTGCAAATGGTTGCCCAACTAAGTCGTCAGAATCTATACCAATAATTTGTTGCGCAGCGTAATTCGCAACGCGAATACCGCCTTCGACATCTAAAATCAACACACCTTCAGAGGTATTGCCAAACGCTTTCGCCAATAAATTAATTTCATCTTCTAGCTGGCGTTGCACAGTAATATCGCTATAAATACCCGCGACCCGTTCAATTTCATTTGAGTGCTTATTGCGAGCAACTGGCCGACCTCTAACCCTCAGCCATCCCCAATTACCGTCCTTACGCTGATAGCGATATTCGGCCTCGAATCGGTCAATTTCACCCGCCATCATGTTATCCCACTGAGCGAGAGCTTTCTCCCTATCCTGCGGATGCACAGGCAAATCCTCTAAGCTCACCACAATCTCATTGGCATGCGTACCAAGCACCGAACCGCGATTATCAAGGTGAAATGCCTGAGTATTTTTATGCCACTCCCAGAGATCTGAGTCACTGCCGCGCAAAGACTGCCTTAACCTGTCCTCACTCTCCGTTAATGCCAGATTCATCTGCTTAAATGTATTGATCTGTCGTTGTCGGTACCAAGCAAGACTTAAAGCAATAATAGAAAATAACAACAGCAAAATACCTTTAAAACCTTGGGATAACCACCAATGCTGCTCAACATAAAAAGGGTAAGAAAACGGCTTATCTGACCATATCCCATTAACTTGACTCAAAATATCTAGCACATAGCCACCCGCAGCTAATCCTGCGAGGTTGATCTGAGATTCCCCCTGCAACAAGACGTAATGGCTATCTTCATCCTGAAAACGTAATCGGTATTTAAATTGAATTGGCGAATCATCGAGATAATCTAAGTTAGTGATTTGAAAACTCACCATATTCGCATCGGGTTTGATGGTCATCAGGTTACGCGGCAACAAGGATACTTCTGTCGTGTTGTTATAGTACACAGAGACAGATTCAAGCATCACATGGTCATCGGTTATACGGTTGACCAGTCTATTGACATTGAGTCGCATCACACCTTCAGGTGTTCCTAAGTAAAAGCCTGTTTTTGGTGAATAAAAATAAGCGCCCTCGTTCATTTCATCGGAAATCAAACCATCGAGTTGATTAAACATAGCGATATTGCCTGTTTGAATATCCTGACGAATCAAAGAATCAGCACAACCCACAAGATTTGACTTAGGGGTCTTTTGAATAAAAAATACTGAACTACAATTTAATTGCCATTCGGAAGTCAGTGAAACTAACGATTCCGTCTGCTGCTGATATTCAAACAAACCTTTTTCATAGGAACCAAACCAGATAATTCCCGGGGACATTTCTTCAATATGGCTAATCGTTGGTTGTGCCGCAAAAGCATTAAATAAGTGCCGTTGATCATGAAACTCGTTTTGACTGTCTATGTAACCAAAGACTTTTTTACCGCCAACCCAAAGACGACCGTCAGAGGTACGATAAATCGTGCGGATCACTGGCCGCTTGGGGCCATCAAATTCGTTCGATGACTTATCAATATCAAATGGCTGGGGCTCATAGAGTCCCATTTCCCAAAAATAGAGTCCCGTGGTAGTCGCAATCCAGACGCGTCCTTTCAGTTTGGGATCCCGATAAGTTTTATATATGAGCTTATTTTTAAAGTCATCCTGACCGTGAGTCCATTTAGAAAAACTGCTTCCTTGCAAGGTCTCTTTATCAATAACAAAAAGACCACTGGTTGTTGAGATCAGTAAATAATGGTCCTCAAACTCACTAATATCATAAATACTTTCGTGGGGATTAAACCCCTCAATCGGAATGTTAACCGCTTTTTTACTGCCCTTAGCAACAAAATCTAAACTAGAAGAACCGAGCCAAACCCCTTCATCACTGGCATGTACAGACCAAGTCATGGCATCGCTCAGCTGATAGGGTTCATCTGCCGTATAAGTATCAAGAATGAAATCAGGCGGTGACGCTAACAATGCCAATCCATCACCAGAGCCTCCAACCCACATCAAGCCTGCATCATCAAACAACATGGCTTTCAGCGTTTCCATGTTGGCCTCAGCCTTCAACTCTTGCTGATAGTTCTCAATCAATCGCGTCTCAGGCGACCATTTTAACAAGCCAATACGACTGGCAAACCACAAATACCCTTTAGCATCTTCAATGATCGCAGTGCTCCAATCGGGTAATTCTGGCACAGGTGTAATTTGATGAGCGATTTGATCTAATTGATAAACACCACGCCCTGTCGCAATCCAGATCCTATGTTGAGTATCCTCCAACATATCGAGAATACTGCCCATAGATTCGGTCCAAGGGTATTGAAACAGCCGTTCGCCCTTGTTGTCGAGGAGCTCTAGTTGCAACTGCCCCGCAACCAACATGTGTCCATTGGGCATAAGCAATAACTTGCGCCAAGGAAGGTCGCGATTAACAGCTAATTGAGTAATAAGGCGCAGTTCAGACTTTGAAGGGGAAAACTCATAGATCTGACCATTATCAATTAATAATCGCCATGTTTTGCTATTCTTGCGGGCTGCCGATATCAGCGCACCACCTGGAAACTGCGGGAATAGATAGGGAGAGCCAAACGCGGTAAATTGATTTTGTACTATATCGTAAAGGTAAATCGCGGCATTGGTACTGACCAATAACTTGTCTCGGTCGATGTTCACCACTGTCGTTAAAAAGTCATCCGCAAGCCGTGATTCCGTGCCAATTTTATCAATGCGCCGCACCTTAGAATTACTGACCCGATACAAGCCCTGCTCAGTCGCTGCCCATACAAAACCATAGTCATCTAAGGCTAAACCTCGGATGCTGGTGACAGCTAAACCGTCTCTATCGGTAAAAACACGCTGCACAAAGCCGCCCGCCCAAGCCGAATGGACGCTAATCAGCGAAAGGATGAAACATGTCAGAATTGTTCTAATTATTTTTGTTTGCATGTGACAACTTACTTCATACATATACCCAAACCACCTCAAAATGCAGAATTCAGCGGGAATTTAACGCACTTTAGGCAAGACGGCTATTTGCAGGCCTAGTGGGCTAAGTCAAAAATGGCCAACACCGCATAAAGTGCGTTAAAACCCGCCGGGACGGAGCACCCAGGGCACTCCACTTCCGTGTTGCATCAATTCAAAAGGTGGCCACATTTTTTCACTGATGCGCCTTGAATTGAAGCACCCTGGGCGCTCTGAAACTCGTATTTTGAGGTCGCTTGGGTATAGCTGTACTGTAACAGCTCAATCCCTTCAATTCATCCGCTTGTTTACATAAAAGTTACAAAAAAATACAGGCAATAAAAAAGCGCTCAAGTGAGCGCTTTTTTAATCGACAGCTAAATTACTTTTTCTTTGCTTTTGGGTTTGGCAAATCAGTAATAGAACCTTCGTACATTTCAGCCGCTAAGCCTACTGATTCGTGCAGTGTTGGGTGAGCGTGAATGGTTAATGCTAAATCTTCAGCATCACAACCCATTTCAATCGCTAGACCGATTTCGCCCAACAGCTCGCCGCCGTTAACACCCACAATAGCACCACCGATCACGCGGTGAGTGTCTTTGTCGAAAATCAGCTTAGTCATACCTTCAGAACAATCTGACGCAATCGCACGACCACTTGCAGCCCATGGGAAAGTTGCGGTTTCGTAAGCAATACCTTGCTCTTTCGCTTCTTTCTCAGTCAGACCAACCCAAGCTACTTCAGGGTCAGTGTAAGCAATTGATGGGATGACTTTTGGATCGAAGTAGTGCTTCATGCCAGCGATAACTTCAGCCGCTACATGGCCTTCGTGCACGCCTTTGTGAGCCAACATTGGTTGACCAACGATGTCGCCGATAGCATAAATGTGCGGTACGTTAGTACGCAGTTGCTTATCAACCTTGATAAAGCCACGCTCATCAACGTTAACACCTGCTTTTTCAGCATCTAACGACTTGCCATTAGGTGCACGGCCAATAGCCACTAATACGGCATCGTAACGAACAGCTTCAGTTGGCGCGCTCTTACCTTCCATAGAAACATAAATACCGTCTTCACGGGCTTCGACCGCTGTGACTTTAGTTTCAAGGATCAGGTTGAACTTCTTCTTGATTTGCTTAGTAAATACGCGAACCACATCTTTATCAGCCGCAGGGATCACTTGGTCGAACATCTCAACCACGTCGATTTGGCTACCTAAAGAAGCGTACACAGTACCCATTTCTAGACCGATAATACCGCCACCCATCACTAACAACTTGCCTGGAACTTCTTTCAGTTCTAATGCGTCAGTCGAATCCCAAATACGTGGATCTTCATGCGGAATAAATGGCAGTTTGATTGGACGAGAACCCGCAGCAATGATCGCTTGCTCGAAAGTCACTTTAGTCACAGTGCCATCTTCAGCAGTCACTTCTAGCGTGTTAGGGCCAGTGAATTTACCAAAACCGTTAACCACGTTAACTTTACGCATTTTGGACATGCCGCCCAATCCGCCAGTTAATTGGCCAATGACTTTTTCTTTAAAGCCACGTAACTTATCTAAATCGATAGTTGGCTCGCCGAAGACCACACCGTGAGCGGCAACCGCTTTGGCTTCTTCGATAACTTTAGCAACGTGCAGTAAGGCTTTAGATGGGATACAACCCACGTTAAGACACACGCCACCTAAAGTGCTAAAACGTTCAACTATGATGGTTTCCAGACCTAAGTCAGCAGCACGGAAAGCCGCAGAATAACCTGCAGGACCTGCACCTAATACCACTACCTGAGTTTTGATTTCGTTACTCATGTTTTCCTCTAATTCTCATTCAATCCGTTGGAGGAGCTATCCTGCCAACCGAAAATGCGCCAGCGCGTAAGGTGGGCGCATTTTAACCTGTGTTTGATACTGATCACAATAAACAAAAGGCTGCTCAAGATGAGCAGCCTTATATGCTTACAGAACCAAAGTACGAATATCGGACAGAATTCCTGACAGCGTCACACTAAAACGTGCAGCCATGGCACCATCGATCACGCGGTGATCGTATGACAGTGACAGCGGCAACATCAATTTAGGTTCGAACTCTTTACCATTCCACTTAGGCTTAATTTCAGATTTAGACACACCTAAAATCGCCACGTCTGGGTAGTTCACGATAGGCGTAAACGCCGTACCGCCAATACCACCTAAACTTGAAATGGTGAAACAGCTACCTTGCATATCAGCAGATTTCAGCTTGCCATCACGGGCACGGATAGAGATATCAGCCAGTTCACGAGATAACTCGATAATGCCTTTCTTATCCACGTCACGCACGACTGGCACAACCAAACCGTTTGGCGTATCAACCGCCACACCGATGTGGAAATACTTTTTCTGGATCAGTGATTCGCCATCAGAGCTTAAGCTCGAGTTGAACACAGGGAACTGTTGCAACGTTTTAGCCACAGCTTTCAGCATAAACACTAAAGGCGTGATCTTGTAATCGGCTTTTTTCTTCGCCGCTACATCGTTTTGCTGCTTGCGGAACTCTTCCATTTCAGTGATATCAGCTTCATCGAACTGAGTCACGTGAGGGATAGTCACCCAGTTGCGGTGTAAGTTAGGGCCAGAAATCTTCTGGATACGGCTTAATGGAATCTCTTCCACTTCACCAAACTTACTGAAATCAACTTTAGGTGCTGCAATCACTTGCAGACCGCCGCCATTACCTGAACCAACAGAAGTTGCAGCAGTCGCTTTCGGACGCGACAGTTCGTATTTAACATACGCCTGTACGTCTTCTTTCATGATGCGACCTTTACGGCCAGAACCTGTCACTTGGGTCAAGTCGACACCAAACTCACGGGCTAAACGACGTACAGCAGGAGACGCATGTACCGCACCAGTAGACACAGGTGTACCTGCGCTTGGGTGATGGGGTACTGGTGGACGGCTTGCAGGTGCAGCAACGGGTGCCGCGCTCACTGGAGCAGGAGCCGCCGCTTGTGCAGCAGGTGCTGGAGCACTTGCTGTTGCAACAGAAGTCGTCTCAATCGTCGCAATGACGCTACCTTGCGAAACCTTGTCACCCACTTTAACAGTCAAAGACAGCAGTTTACCGGCGAATGGCGCAGGCACTTCCATGGTGGCTTTGTCAGTTTCAAGCGTAATCAAACCTTGGTCGGCAGTGATTTCATCACCGACAGAGACGAGCACTTCGATCACATCGACATTGCTGGCATCGCCAATATCCGGCACTTGAATTTCTTTTACCGCAACCACACTTGCCGCTGGTGCAGCAGGTGCTGCGGCCACTGGCGCTACCGTAGCGGCAGGAGCAGCTTGGGCAGCAACAGTTGGCGCGGCTGCAGGTGCAGCGCCGCCCACTTCAAGCATGATGACTAAAGAGCCTTGCGACACTTTATCGCCAACCGCAACTTTAACGTCTTTAACCACACCCGCGAAAGGTGATGGCACGTCCATCGTCGCTTTGTCTGTTTCTAGGGTAATTAAACCGCTATCAACTTCAATCTTGTCACCGACAGCAACCAGGACTTCGATAACCGATACATCAGTGTCGCCACCGATATCTGGTACTGTCACTTCAACCACTTTGGTTGCGCCCGTCGCAGGAGCAGCAGCCACAGGGGCAGGAGCCGCTTGAACTGGTGCAGATGCTGGTGCCGCCTGAGCGGGTGCTGCAACTGGAGCCGGAGCGGCTGCTGCCGCGCCCGCCGCTTGCATCATAGCAATCAAAGTACCTTCAGATACTTTATCGCCCACAGCCACTTTCAATTCGGCTAAAACACCGGCGAAAGGCGCTGGAATATCCATAGTCGCCTTGTCGCTTTCGACGGTAAGAATCGATTCTTCTGCAGCTAAGGTATCACCCACAGCCACACAAATTTCGATCACTTGCACTTCATCGCCGCCGATATCAGGAACAAAAACTTCTTTTAATTCAGCCATTTTCATTGCCTCTTACGCGTACTGTGGATTGATCTTGTCAGCGTCGATACCATATTCTTTAATGGCTTTTGCTAACACATCGACAGGCAGCTCTTTGCGATCAACCAGTGATTTCAGTGCCGCAATAACGATGAACTTAGCGTCCACTTCGAAGTGGTGACGCAGATTCTCGCGGCTGTCTGAACGACCGAAACCGTCAGTACCTAACACTTTGTAATCGGTAGGAATATAAGCACGTAACTGTTCGCCGTAAATCTTCATATAGTCAGTCGCGACGATTGCAGGTGCATCACTTGAAATCACTTGGCTGATATAGGCTTGTTTTGGCGTTTCGGTTGGGTGCAGCATGTTCCAACGTTCAGCGGCTTGACCATCGCGAGTCAATTCGTTAAAGCTGGTCACACTGAATACGTCAGCAGTAATACCAAAGTCTTTCGCCAGTGCTTGCGCCGCTTTACGAGTTTGTTCAAGGATAGTGCCACAGCTCATTAACTGAACTTTGCCTTTACCTGAACCCGCAACCGTTTCTAACTTGTAGATACCTTTCACTATGCCCACTTCCGCACCTTCTGGCATGGCTGGTTGCTCATAGTTTTCGTTCATTGTGGTCAAGTAGTAGAAGATATCTTCTTGATTTTCGCCGTACATACGACGGATACCATCTTGTACCACAACGGCGATTTCGTAGCCGTAGGTTGGATCGTAAGTAATACAGTTAGGGATAGTGTTCGCCAATACGTGGCTATGACCATCTTGATGCTGTAAACCTTCGCCGTTAAGCGTTGTACGACCTGAAGTACCACCGACTAAGAAACCACGAGCACGCATATCACCCGCTGCCCAAGCCATGTCACCAATACGTTGGAAACCGAACATTGAGTAGTAGATGTAGAACGGGATCATAGGTGTATCGTTGACTGAGTAGCTCGTCGCTGCTGATACCCATGAAGACATAGCGCCGAGTTCGTTAATCCCTTCTTGCAATACTTGGCCGGTTTTATCTTCACGGTAGTAAGCAACTTGGTCAGAATCCTGCGGAATATATTTTTGGCCTTCGTGAGCATAAATACCCACTTGACGGAACAAACCTTCCATACCGAAAGTACGAGCTTCGTCAGGAATAATTGGCACAATATTTTTGCCAATTTTCTTGTCTTTCAGCAGGGCTGTCAGAACACGAACGAATGCCATAGTCGATGAAATTTCACGGCCGTTAGAGCCCTGTAAAATCGAATCGAAAATCTTCAGTGACGGCACTTCCATCTCTTCAGTGAACTTTTGACGACGTTGTGGCACGCTACCATGCAGCGCTTCACGACGGCTCATCATGTACTTCACTTCTTCAGAATCTGGACCTGGGTGATAGAAAGGCAGATCTTCTAACTGGTCATCTGGGATCGGAATATTGAAACGATCGCGGAAGTAACGGATAGACTCGATACCCATTTTCTTCACGTTGTGAGCGATGTTTTTACCTTCACCCGCATCACCTAAGCCATAACCTTTTACAGTTTTAGCTAAAATCACCGTTGGGCGACCTTTGGTTTTTTGTGCGTGATCTAAGGCAGCGTACACTTTCACTGGATCATGACCGCCACGGTTTAAGCGCCAAATGTCATCATCTGACATGTTAGCAACCATTTCGGCCGTTTCAGGATACTTACCAAAGAAGTGTTCGCGAGTATAAGCGCCACCTTTGGCTTTACAGTTTTGGTATTCACCGTCAACGGTTTCTTCCATTAACTGCAGTAACTTACCGCTTGTATCACGGGCCAATAATGGATCCCAGTAACGACCCCAAATCACTTTGACCACTTCCCAGCCTGCGCCGCGGAATTCGCCTTCAAGTTCTTGGATGATCTTACCGTTACCACGTACAGGGCCATCAAGACGCTGTAAGTTACAGTTAACGATGAAGACTAAGTTATCTAATTCTTCACGGGCCGCTAAACCAATCGCACCTAAGGCTTCTGGCTCGTCACACTCACCGTCACCTAAGAAACAGTAAACGGTTTGTGCTGAACAATCTTTCAGACCACGGTCAGTCAGATATTTCAGGAAACGCGCCTGATAAATCGCTTGGATAGGGCCTAAGCCCATAGAAACTGTTGGGAATTGCCAGTAATCCGGCATCAGTTTTGGATGTGGGTATGAAGACAGACCCTTGCCATCCACTTCTTGACGGAAGTTAGCCAGTTGGTCTTCGCTTAAACGACCTTCTAAGAATGAACGCGCATAAATACCAGGAGCAATATGGCCTTGGAAATACACTAAATCGCCACCGTCTTTTTCATTGGGTGCGCGGAAGAAGTGGTTAAAACATACGTCATAAATAGTCGCGCTTGAGGCGAAGCTTGAAATATGGCCGCCTAATTCTAAATCTTTCTTAGAACCACGAAGCACCATAGCTAAAGCGTTCCAACGGATGATGGCGCGAATGCGACGTTCCATCTCTTGGTTGCCAGGCATGTGCGGCTCTTGACCCGCAGGGATAGTGTTCAGGTAAGCCGTTGTGGCGTTATAAGGCAAGTGAGTGCCATTACGACGCGCTTTATCGATCAGCTTTTCTAGTAAAAAATGCGCGCGCTCTGGGCCTTCCTGTTCCAACACGGCTTGCAGGGCATCAACCCATTCCTGAGTCTCTAACGGATCTACGTCTTGTAGCATATCTTCAGACATGACACTGTCCTTCTCTATATACATGATAATGAATGGTGTTTGCGGCATATTCCGATTTAGCTGGCAGCTAAATCACAGAACTTAAGCGCCACTCTTTAAACGGCGCAAGCTTCGCTGCAACCGGCTATCTTCTTCCCGCACAGATAACATCACCTCTTCGATGTAACTTAAGTGTTCATTCGAGGCTTCTCTGGCGGCGTCGGGATCACGACGAACGATGGCAGCGAGCAAGGCCCGTCTGTGATCGTTAGCCATAGTAGAAGCTTCTTCGCGGCGGCTTAAAAGCTCCAGGTTTTGCGCCACATTTTGATGCAGCACAGGGGTTAAACTAAGAACGAGGTGTAACATAGCCACGTTATGTGACGCTTCCGCCACAGCACGATAAAAACGCACAATCGCAGCAGCTTTTTGTTCGATATCGGTGGCGGCTTCCACCTCGAGGATCATACGCTTGATATTTTGCATATCGGCGTCGGTACCACGCAGGGCCGCAAAATAGGCCATCATGCCTTCGGTGGCATGGCGGAACTCCAGTAAGTCGTACTGACTCTCTGGATCTGAATTCATCAGTTCAACAATAGGATCGGCAAGGGTCTGCCAGAGTTGTTCTTTGACATAAGTACCACCGCCTTGGCGGCGCATTAACAGTCCTTTTGCCTCAAGCTTTTGAATAGCTTCACGCAAAGAAGGTCGAGACACTTCAAACTGGATCGCCAGTTCGCGTTCAGGCGGTAACTTCTGACCGGGCTGTAAACTCCCCTCTAAGATCATTTGCTCTAATTGCGCCATGATCACGTCAGAAATTTTTGGCTGATTAATTTTACTATAGGCCATCAGGCGCTCAGCTCCGTTGTAAATTGGTCTTACCAATTTTTTTGAGTGAGCGCACTTTATCAAATCAGCGTTTTGATGTCCAGATTGAAGATCACTCCTTAAAAGCGATCTCGATCAAAAGCACCCACGAAGAGAGAGCATAGCGGAAAAAAATGTTTATGGGGTCAGACCATTTGACAAAAGCACGGGCTTCGCACTACTAGGCGCTGCAAAAAGCGCAGCGGATAGATTCTAGGCTCTAGACGAGAAGGAGCACTGCGACGCCCTAGCAGCGAAGCGTTTTCGATTCTAGCAGCGAAGCATCCTTCTTTTAGCTCACCAATCCAAAAATGGTCAGTAATGAAAGTATTGCAACAATAAGTGTAAAGTTACGTTTACTGAGCACTAATAATGCTAAGGTTGATTGTACACATATAGGTGCACTTGCGACCTCTGGTAAAGGTTGTGCCGCTAATGCCGTTTCAGCCACCACAGTACGAGCGCTCACATTCAAGGTCAACCCATTACGGCGCCACGCCGCTAAACCTTCACTAAATTGACCACTTAAGGCATAACCAAAGGCGAAAATCCGGCTCGGTAACCAATCCAGTAGCGTAATCACTTCGTTGACTAAGGGTAGCTCTAGGGATTTACGGGCATTCTCTTCGGCATAAAAACGTACCGTGCAATACAGTACCGCACCGACTGGACCTAAAAAAATGAAAAACAACGCCACGGCACCATAATAACGATAGTTAATCCAAGCAACACTTTGACCCACTTTGGCACCAAGGTCTTTCTCGGATACAGCATCTAAACACTCGCTACAATCGAGTTCGGCGGCATAATGGTAACAAGCTTGGACATCTGAGCGACAAGCCGCTTGCATATACTTTTTGAAAATATCACGCTGTTTCTGATGGTTAAAACAAACCACTGCCACAACAATCCATAGGGCTAAACTTAATAAGCCCCAAAACATTCCCGCCACTAACCAAGATAAAACATATACCAACAAGGCTGGTAGCACTAACGCCAACGCCATCATCACGTTTGTCAGTGACGCTTTATCACCAAAAAATGTTGTCTGATAGGATTGCAGTAAACGATCAAATTGCCATGATGAAGGAAGAAATTTAAGTCGCTCCACTAAAATGGCGACCAAGAGTGAAAATAATGCCATGGGCTGTACCTCTATAATTTGTCCATAAATAGTCTAGGTTTATATGGAATACGTCTAAAATCCAAAAAGTTAAGTGATTAACTAAGAGCGCAACGCCTGAGTATATTCCTTTAACTTGCCTAAATATCCTTCCCAATCAAAACTTTGCCCTGGGTCCGTTTTCCGCATTGGCGCAATATCGCAATGACCCACAATCCGTTCAATACTCAGCAATGGATATTCTACCAGTAGGGCTTGTGTTAACTCGATGAGTGACTGATATTGCTCAGGAGTGTAAGGCTCAGTATCTGTGCCTTCCAGTTCAATACCAATGGAAAAATCATTACAATTCTCTCTCTCATCATAACGAGACACCCCAGCATGCCAAGCCCTGTCATTACAGCTTACATATTGGACACGCTCGCCATTGCGGCGGATCAAAAAGTGCGCCGACACTTGCACCCCCTGCAACGGTGCAAAGCTGGAATCGGCATTAGTATCTAAACACCCTTGAAATAATTGATCAATGTAAGGTAATCCAAAGCAGCCTGCGGGCAGACTAATATTGTGGATCACTAACAAACTCACTTCATTCAAGGGACGTTGATTAAAATGTGGCGACTCACAACGCCTCGCACTATCACACCAACCCGAATCAAACCGCATTATGAGCTTATCCTCTATGCCACATATACTGGCTTACTCTAACAGTATTCCTCCAAGCAAAGAAGAAACCCTGCGCACGGAACTTACTGACTGAGCTATCTTTTAACATTGAGATCATGGAGCAAACCATCCACTCTCAATTTAAATAAGGCTGCAGCTTACACCTTTTGCCCAATCTTCCAACCTGTTCCGTGGGACCTAAGGCCGTGGTAATCTTAACCTAAAATGCAAGTAGGCCGTAATGCAAGGACTCCGCTTATGTTAGAAAATGATATCCGCCAATCAGTAAAATCCGCCCTCAGTGAAGACTTAGGTGGCACCGAAATCAACGATCAAACCAAAGCCATCGCTTATGGCGACATCACAGCAATGTTGATCCCCGCCGATAAGTACGCTGAAGCCACTTTAATCACCCGTGAAGAAGGCGTTTTTTGTGGTAAAGCATGGGCAGAGCAGGTTTTTAACCAACTCGGTGGTGAAGTCGCACTGCATTGGCATGTGGATGATGGCGATCTAGTATTACCCAACCAGCTATTATGTGAATTATCAGGTCCTGCGCGCGCTATTCTCACTGGCGAACGCACGGCAATGAACTTTATCCAAACACTTTCTGGTGTTGCCACCTTAACCAAACATTATGTCGATAAACTGGCGGGGACTCACACTCGCTTGTTGGATACTCGTAAGACGATTCCAGGCCTACGCACGGCACAAAAATATGCCGTCACCTGCGGCGGCGGAAAAAACCATCGTATTGGTTTATATGATGCTTTTTTGATTAAAGAAAACCACATTATGGCCTGTGGTGGCATTCGCCAAGCCGTAGATACCGCCCGCAGCTTGTACCCGAATAAACCCGTTGAAGTCGAAGTGGAGTCACTCGAAGAGCTCGCCTTAGCACTCGACTCTGGCACAGATATCATAATGTTAGATAACTTCGACATCACTAAGATGGTCGAAGCGGTTGAAATGAACAATCAATATAAAGCTAAAGGCGCCGGCGCTAAGCTCGAAGTCTCTGGTAATGTCACCTTAGATACCTTAGCCGAATTCGCCAAAACAGGGGTGGACTATATCTCAGTTGGCGCACTCACTAAGCATGTTCGCGCCTTAGATTTATCACTCAGATTAAAAGCTTAAAACCGCTGGATGTTAGCTGGTAGTGGAATGTTCTCGCAAAGTACCATAAGCACATTCCACTCATAAAATATTAAGGCGAAATGCATTTTTTTTGTAGGGCTCCTCCAAACCAAATGTGAAATCGTGCCAGCACTATCATACTCAGCATTCACCCTCACGATTCCCCCACCCCGTCACCATTTCATGTCACCAATTTGACAACATAGAGACACACGCCAGCGAAACAGATATTGTCAAAAAGTTGTTATAACCTAATATGTCGATAAGTTAGCCTTTTATACAAAAACAACACTTTATTAGTACTTTATACTTAATTTTTGTTTCCTTTTACCTAACTTTGTACTAACTTTTACCAAGGCGAGATGGCCGTTTGGTCAACCTCACCTAAGGTCAGCACTGGGATTCTTTTTAAAATTGCCTAGTTCACGTTTTTTGAGAGGCATATTTTTGAAAACGTTAGCCTAAGGTGCGGTTGCCGAAACAATTTATTCAAACAAGCGCTAACCCAGCATTAACTCAGTACTAACTTAGTGCTAATTTAGTAAAGCTAGCTTGGATAAATCAGCATGAGTCATTACACATGGGTCATTCAAGATCATCGGTGTACTGTTAATGTTACATAGATCATATAAATGATTTTATTGACATAAATGAGTAATAAAGTTTGATGAGATAACACAATTTATAGAGTAAAACAGCGGTTAGGTTAAACACTCTATTCAACCACAGTAAGTCACTAAATAGTTAGCTGGAGAGAAAAATGAAGGCCATGAATTTAAACACAGCATTAAATAAAAAAGCTCAGGGTTTTACTCTGATCGAACTGATGATCGTAGTAGCCATTATCGGTATTTTGGCTGCGATCGCATTACCAGCGTATAAAGATTACGTCGTTACTGCTGGAGGAGGTTCATCTATGAAAGCAGTAAGCTCAATGACTTCAACTGCTGCAGCATGTGTTACTTCTGATATTGGTTGTCCAACAGTTGCAACCAATATGACTGCTATGGGTTTAACAGGAACAGTGGCTTACGGCGTTGATTCTGACGTAGTTTATACAGGTAGTAAATGTGTTGTAACTGCAGATATCAAGGATGATGGTAGTGTTAGCTATTCTGCTGCAGGTGTTGAATCTACAGATGACGCACTATGTAAAAAAGGTGCTGGTATAGGTAGTTAATAATATTTCATATACTCAAGCCCCTTTCTGGGGCTTTTTTATTTCTCTCAATTAATTATCCCCGTTAACCATAGTCTTGGATACATTTGCTGATTAAGCGCGGCATCACTAAGGCTAGTGATTAACAGCGCACTACAGGTTATCAATGTCACCACCAAAGTAACTTTTAATGGCAGTGTTACTACTCGCGGTTGATATTGGCGGCAATTAAGTGCCAATAACGCCATCAATAATGCTTGGGATAATGGCATCACAATTACCCCATCAAACATGGCATAAATCCATACCGCACACAGGGCAAATACCAACACAATATCGGTTGTATCTCTATTTGTGTCAAAACGTGTATCGATGCTACTTTGTAGTTTTACAGCCAAATACTCATTCGGCTTTGTCCCCAATAATGTCAGCCTCTTTAATATTGTCCGTAATTTCATCACTGACCAACTCGCCAGCAAGATAAATGAAAATACACCAAACTCATATAAAAACTGCAGTAGAGCATTATGGGGATGGGCATTAGGCAAAGGTCTTGCTTCTGCCCATGCAAAACTCATTGGCCCGTAACCTAACCAAATACATTCAGGGATCGTTTGCAAAATATAAATCCACATGTCAATGCGACCTGAGCTATTGGTTCTTAGCTGCCAAATTTGGCTATCAAAAATAAACAGTGGAATAATAATGATCAACACTAACCACAAAAGCGTGCCTAAAGCCACAGCCTTGATAATTGGGCGAATAAACGCTTTACGCAGGTCGACAGGTAAAAAGCTATACACAACAAAAGCTGCCACCACCATTGCGAGTAATGCCCCGCGAGCCTCTGATTGCAGCAAGATTAACCACAACACACTAAAGACCAACATGGCTGCCTGCTTATATTTCTTGAGTTGTTCAATATAAAAAGATAAGTACAATAGTGGCATCAGCATAACTTGCAACTGATTGAAAAATCTGACATTCATAAAGCCAGCAACTAAAGAATGCACATCGGGCCGATTAGCATCGAAGGCATGAAAAAGCAGTAGCAAAAAAAACTTAACTGAAATACAAACCGAAAAAAATAATGCAAACCAAAAAAAATATTGCAGTACAACAGTTTTGCCTATATCCGCAATCAGTACACCGATGATATAAAACAAGCAGAACAACAATAAAAAGTTGGCTAACTCAATCAATGACCAAAATGTGTGTTTACTATTTAATGCAGAAATAAAACCCAAAATAAATATTACACAGAAAACCCAACATGTGTAAGGAGAAAGTATAGCTATCGGTACAGATTTTCTGTATGAAAGCAACACCATAGCAACCATCACAAATACGATAACTAAAATACGTTTCAGGTCATAAGTGTTACTCAGTCCAGCGAAACCACTGAGATAGCCCGAAAGAAGAGAACCCATAAAAAAGATTGCAAAAAATAAAAAAAGGATTATTCGAGAAAAAGCGTGAGAGAGTATCAACTTGAACATCCTTATTGGCGACTTATAACATCGCAATGATTATTAAAAATAATATTATTGATTTTAAAAGGAACCTATATTTTTAAAAAAGGACTTTACCCATATAAAATAATAAAAATCGATTTTTAAATGCACCCAATCAAAATGCTAATGAAGATCCAATCATAGAAATTAACGGTATCCGCTCGCGACAGCATATACATTAAACCGCATCTCTATGATGAACATGATTTTTCTGCAATTATGGAGCCTTTATTATATATGACAAATGCTTTTTTTGGCGCTATTATGAGCTACTTTATCAAGATAGGAGTGTGTTATGCCATCTACAGGCCTTCACTTAGGGCTGTCGACCCTTTTTATTCGCAAAGGTCTACTAAATGAAGAGCAGATGGCTAACGCTATCACTAAATCTCGACAAAACAAACACGCCCTTGTAAGCACCTTAGTTCAAAGTAAGCTAATCTCTGCCCGTGCAATAGCCGAGCTTTGCTACGAAGAATACGGTACACCACTACTCGATCTTAATGAGTTTGATCTTGCCTCCATTCCTGAAGATTTTCTCAATAAAAAACTCATTGAAAAACACCGTTGTTTACCCTTGTTTAAACGCGGTAATCGCCTCTATATCGGCACATCCGACCCAACCAATATTGCAGCCCTCGAAGATTTCCAGTTTAGTGCAGGCCTGCACGCCGAAGCGATTCTAGTTGAGGAAGATAAGCTCGCTAAAGCGCTAGAAAAAATCCTCGAAGTAGACATCAGCGGTCTCGATTTAGGCGGTATGGACGAAGCAGCGCTGGCAGCGATAGAAATTACTGATACCGACAGACGTAGCGAAGAATCTACTGGTGAGAGTAGTGACGATGCGCCCATTGTTATTTATATCAATAAAATTTTAACCGATGCGATTCGCAAGGGTGCGTCAGATTTGCACTTTGAACCCTATGAGAAACGCTACCGTATTCGTTTTCGTATAGATGGTATTCTGCACGAAGTGTCAGAGCCACCGATAAGTCTCGCCGGACGTTTATCGGCACGGCTAAAGGTGATGTCGAAACTCGATATAGCCGAACGACGCGTGCCACAAGACGGTCGAATCAAGATGAAACTGTCCCGCACTAAGTCTATCGACTTTCGGGTTAGTACTCTGCCGACCCTGTGGGGCGAAAAAATTGTAATGCGGATTTTAGACTCATCCTCCGCACAATTAGGCATTGAAAAGCTTGGCTATGAGCCAGACCAAGAAAAGCTCTACCTTGAGATGCTAGCAAAACCCCAAGGGATGATTCTAGTAACGGGCCCCACGGGTTCTGGTAAAACAGTCTCCCTTTATACAGGGTTAAATATTCTCAATACCGAAGAGCGTAATATTTCCACCGCAGAAGATCCGGTGGAGATTAACCTCGAAGGTGTAAACCAAGTTCACATTAATTTAAAAGCAGGCCTCACCTTCGCCTCCGCACTGCGTTCGTTCTTACGCCAAGACCCCGATGTGGTGATGGTCGGAGAAATCCGCGATCTTGAAACCGCCGAAATTGCCATTAAAGCTGCACAAACGGGTCACTTAGTATTATCCACTCTACATACTAACTCGGCGGCGGAAACCTTGACCCGTTTAATCAATATGGGCGTGCCAGGTTATAACATCGCCAGCTCAGTTAACCTGATTATTGCCCAGCGTTTGGCGCGTCGACTTTGCCCCGAATGTAAGCAAGCTGAAATCATCCCCGAGCATGAACTATTACGTTTAGGTTTTTCTCAAACACAAATTACTCAAGGCTTTACTACCTTTAAACCTGTTGGCTGTGAACATTGCTCTGCAGGCTACAAAGGCCGTGTCGGTATTTACGAAGTGATGAAGATGTCTGACGAAATAGCTCGTACTATCATGGAAGGCGGTAACTCTTTACAAATCGCTTCCCAAGCTAAAGCCCAAGGAATGCGAGATTTACGGCAATCAGGCTTATTGAAAGTGATCCACGGTGTCACTAGCATTGCAGAAGTCAATCGTGTAACCAGTTTTGGCTAAATCCAATCTTTAGACATCTAGAGCTAAGTCTAAAATGCAGGCAATAGCGCATCATTACTCGCATATTTGAATCTTAGAGTCCAAACTATTTTACAAGCACAGCGTTCAGTTAACTAAAAATCTAGAACGATTTATTTATAGGAATCATTTATGGCTACGGCAACGACAACAAGAAAGCCTCGCACCAAGAAAGCCGAGCAAAAGAGCCAACCAAAAATCTATACCTTCGAATGGAAAGGTGTTAATCGCGACGGCAAGAAAACCGCAGGAGAACTCAGGGGCGCTACCGCCGCTGAAATCCGTAGCCAGCTGAAATCCCAAGGCGTAAATCCTAAAAGCGTTCGTAAACAGTCATCTGCGCTATTTAAACTAGGTGATCCGAAAATCACCCCTATGGATATTGCTGTAATGACTCGCCAAATCGCGACTATGCTAGCCGCTGGCGTACCTTTAGTAACCACAATTGAGTTACTCGGACGCGGTCACGAAAAAGCTAAAATGCGAGAACTATTAGGAAACATCCTCAGCGAAATTCAATCGGGTATTCCCTTATCCGATGCTATGCGCCCCCATAGACGTTACTTCGATGAACTTTATGTAGACCTAGTCGCTGCAGGTGAGCATTCTGGTTCACTTGACTTAGTTTTCGATCGCGTAGCTACTTACAGAGAAAAATCAGAAGCACTGAAATCCAAAATAAAGAAGGCCATGTTTTATCCTGCTGCAGTTGTAATTGTCGCTATTTTAGTTACGGTTTTGTTACTTCTTTTTGTGGTGCCACAGTTTGAAGATATTTTTAAAGGCTTTGGTGCAGAACTGCCCGCCTTTACGCAACTGGTACTACATATTTCCCGCGGCTTGCAATCCTCTTGGTATATCTTTTTAGCCGCTATTATTGGCGGCGTATTTTTGTTTGTACGCGCGCACCGAAACTCACAAATGGTGAGAGATAGAGTCGACGAAGCCATACTTAAAATCCCAGCCATTGGACCAATTTTACACAAAGGTGCCATGGCTCGTTTCGCCCGCACCTTAGCTACCACATTTGCTGCAGGTGTGCCGTTAATTGATGGCTTAGAATCCGCCGCTGGCGCATCGGGTAATGCCGTTTATCGCAAAGCCATATTGAATATTCGCCAAGAAGTCATGGCGGGGATGCAAATGAATGTCGCGATGCAAACCACAGGGCTCTTCCCCGATATGTTAGTGCAAATGGTAATGATAGGCGAAGAATCCGGCTCGCTGGATAACATGCTCAATAAAGTCTCAACCATCTATGAAATGCAGGTCGACGATGCGGTTGATGGTTTATCAAGCCTAATTGAACCTATTATGATGGTGGTTATCGGTACTGTGGTCGGCGGGTTAATTGTCGCTATGTATCTTCCTATCTTCCAAATGGGTAAAATCGTCAGTTAATTCATTCGATTCAAATAAAATAAGAAAACTAAATGTCAGAATTTATCTCTCTTTTGGGCCACTCTTTTGATCAGAGTCCTTGGCTCTTTATTACGCTAAGCTTTATTTTTGCCGCCACCATAGGCAGTTTTTTAAACGTAGTGATCCACAGATTTCCTGTGATGATGAAACGGGAATGGCAGCAAGAATGTAATCAGTATTTGCAGGAATACCACGCTGAGATAGTCACAAAAATCGGTATTGATAAACTCAATACACCTATAGATAGCTTCCCCGAAAAATATAATCTTGTGGTGCCGGGTTCTGCTTGCCCTAAGTGCAAAACGGCGATTAAACCTTGGCATAATTTACCTGTATTCGGCTGGTTAATGCTCAAGGGAAAATGCGCCGCCTGTCACACACCAATTTCCGCCCGCTACCCAATAATTGAATTCGTCACAGGGCTACTTATCGCGACTTTAGCGTGGCACTTTGGTCCAAGCTGGCAATTTGTCTTTGCGAGCATACTAACATTTGTACTTGTCGCCCTTACTGGTATCGATCTTGATGAGATGCTGCTGCCAGATCAAATGACGCTACCGTTGCTTTGGCTAGGCTTGATCATCAATCTAAATAATACCTTTGCGAGCCCAACCGATGCCATTATCGGTGCGGCAGCAGGCTATTTAAGCTTGTGGTCCATTTTTTGGCTATTTAAGATCCTCACAGGCAAGGAAGGCATGGGCTATGGGGACTTTAAACTGCTCGCCGTTTTCGGTGCTTGGCTCGGCTGGCAAATGCTGCCGCTGGTCATTTTACTTTCGTCCTTAGTCGGAGCAGTGGTCGGCATCACTATGATTGTCAGTAAACGCCTCAAGCAAGGTAATCCCATCCCATTTGGGCCTTATATTGCTGCCGCAGGCTGGATAGCCCTAATATGGGGTCAACCTATAGTGGATTGGTACTTAAGTACGTTATAGAACAGGCTTCACTTAAGGATAACGGAACGTTCGCAAGCTCACTCACTGAACGCTTCGCTTACCGTAAGGGCGAAGCCCGTTCCGTAGACTGTAAGGACGAAGTCCGTCCTAGCAGCGTAGCGCCCTTCATAGCTTTTAAGAGAGTTTTATGTCCAAATTTGTTGTTGGTTTAACGGGTGGGATTGGTAGCGGTAAAACGACTGTTGCCAATTTATTCGCCGCAGAAGGCATTACCTTAGTCGACGCCGATATCGTTGCCCGCGACGTTGTCGCTCAGGGTTCAAAAGGACTTGAGGCCATCGTTAGCCATTTTGGCATTGAGATGTTAACGCCAGAAGGTGAACTCGATCGCGCCAAACTGCGGCAACGGATATTTAGCCACCCTGAAGAACGTGAATGGTTAAACCAGCGATTGCACCCCATGATCCGCCAAGAAATGCTAGCGCAGATAGAAAAAGCAACCTCAGCCTATGTAATTATGGTCGTACCCTTGCTATTTGAGAACAGGTTAGATAGGTTAGTCAATCGGACTTTAGTGGTGGATATTTCGCCTGAGTTGCAAATCAGCCGCACCATAAAAAGGGACAATGTTGATGCATCTCAAGTAAATAACATCATTAACAGCCAATTGAGCCGCAGCGAAAAACTCGCCCGAGCCGACGACATTATTGATAATCAGGGAGAGATATCAACCTTAAAACGAGAGGTGCTAGCATTGCACCAACGCTATTTACAACGATCTGGTACTCATAACGCCCATGACTGAATTAGTTTACGAACAGCCCCTAAACGAGAAAATTCGCAGCTACTTGCGGCTCGAATACCTCGATAAACAGCTGCAAAGTAACCTAAGCAATGACCACCAACATAGATGTTTTTATCCGCTGTTTTCCCTCTGTGAATTGTCCGAACGCTGCGATTATCGCAATGAAGTATTAAAAGATATTGAGCGGCACTTGCTACAACTGAACAAATGGCAAGAATTAGATCACGTCGACCACCAGCAAATCAATATCTATATCAACGCCCTCACCCAAGCCCGTGAACCCTTACAAAAGCCTGAACGCTTCGGCAGCCAATTAAAACAAGACAAATTTATTTCCGCGCTGCGACAACGCTTCGGCATGCCAGGCGCTTGCTGTAACTTCGACCTACCTCAACTACATTATTGGCTGTCTAAACCTTGGGAAGAAAAACAGCACGATTATCGCTCTTGGATAGCGCATTTCGAACCTTTGCTCACCCCCATCACACTATTACTCCAACTCACCCGCAGTACAGCCCATTACGATAATGCCGTTGCCCATGCTGGCTTTTATCAGGGCGACAGTGCCCAAGCACTTGCTTTGGTAAGGGTTAAAGTCGATGCATCCCACGGGTGTTATCCTACGATTAGCGGCCATAAAAACCGTTTCGCTATCCATTTTGTACAGTTTGAACAACAACGCCACTCCGACCGTTCAATTGATTTCTTACTGGCTACCTGTGCATGAAGCCTTTACACTAATGGCCTGAAAGACATTAGTATTGGCGGCCGCTTTATCGCCGTTAACCAAGAGAACAATTATGCCATTGACCGTTAACTGCCCTATTTGCAAAGCCCCTGTCGAGTGGGTGCCACAATCTGCATTTAAACCTTTTTGCAGCGAGCGCTGTAAGTTGATCGACCTCGGCGATTGGGCGTCAGAAAAACACGTCATCCCAGTCAAAGCCGAATTTGATCCAGAAACATTTGATGAATTTGATCTCGATGAAGGCGATTTTTTTAAAGAGTAATTTTGGGTTTACACACGAATCACTCAGCTCAAGCCTTTAATGCACTTACTTTTACCCACTCATTAATCGATAAATATTATGACTAAACGCATCCATGTTGCCGTCGGCATTATTACTAACTCGGCCGGTGAAATTCTGTTGGCAAAACGCCCAGATCATTTACATCAAGGTGGGAAATGGGAATTTCCTGGTGGTAAAGTTGAGACAGGCGAAACTGTCACTCAGGCATTGATCCGTGAACTCAAAGAGGAAGTCGCGCTCAATGTCACTGATAGTCAGCCATTTATGGCGTTGAGTTTCGACTATCCCGATAAACAAGTGCTACTCGATATCCATTCAGTCACCGAATTTAACGGCACAGCTCAAGGCCTTGAAGGTCAGCTTATCGCTTGGGTCACTAAAACCGACTTAACCAATTACGACTTCCCCGAGGCTAATAAGCCTATTCTTGAAAAAATTCTGGCTCAGTAATCAAGCAATTTACCTTATCCTCTCAATGTGTTCTGTCCCCGAATCACGATTCGGGGATGAACTTTTTCAATGCCTTAACTCCGAAAAACATGTAATTATGTGATCGTTAAGCTTACATACCCAAACCACCTGAAGATGCAGGATTCAGCGGGAATTTAACGCACTTTAGGCAAGGCGGCTATTTGCAGACCTAGCGGGCTAAGTTAAAAATAATCAACACAGCATAAAGTGCGTTAAAACACGCCGAGACGGAGCGCCTAGGGCACTCCACTTCCGTGTTGCATCAATTCAAAAGGTGGCCGACATTCTGTCATTGATGCGCCTTGAATTGAAGCACCCTAGGCGCTCTGAAACTCGTATCTTCAGGTAGCTTGGGTATAGATATTAGCAATGCGTGATCTTGCTTGCAGCAAATCAATTAATCGCTTTAATCGTATCCAGAATAATGTTTGAATCGAATTTCATTCTTTCTCTTCGATTTCGAGGGCGCATCATGCACAATAACGTTAAGGTATTCCTAGCCACTACCGCCTTATTTTTTAGTTGTCAGGTACTAGCCAATGGTGGCTGTGGATTTGAAGAACAACAACAGGGTTTAATTGCGACCTGCAGTGAGGAGAAACAAGAAGTGATTTTAACTGGCATAGTAGAAGCACAACATTTAGTCACAGATCTCAATGAGTTTGCCGAAGGGTATAAAACCTATCAAGTCGATACCACTGCAATCACCCCGCTTAAAAGCATCACTGAACCTACAGAAATTGTAGTGATCATTGGTACTTGGTGCCCAGATTGTCACCGGGAAACCCCGCGCTTTATCCGTATTATGGAAGAAGTCGCTAATCCCAATATTAAAGTTACCTATATTGGTGTCGACCGCACGAAAAAAGATCCCGAAGGCTTAGCCGCAAAATACGACTTTACCCGTATACCGACCTTTATTGTACTGCAGCAAGGTAAAGAAGTTGGCCGCATCGTAGAGCGTCCAACGGTTTCCTTAGAAAAAGATCTCGCCGATTTATTGAAATAATCGCCACAGTACAAAGAATATACAAACAATAAAGGCCGCATCGCGGCCTTTAGTTTTTATCATGTTTTAATAAAATATTAGCTGACTTCGTCAATAATCCGCTGAGCTAACATCACTAAAACACCTTCACGTAATGCGCCGCCAGATAAGGCTAAATGCTCGATCCCCAGCAACTCAAACAAAGCCAATAGAATAGCGACACCCGCAGCAAAAGTCGGTGCTCGCTCACTGCAAAGCCCAACAATCCCCATTAAGCTAATATCTTCTTGAGCGAGGATCTCAGCCTTCAACTGAGTAAGCACATCGAGTGTGATAGTTTCAGATAACCCTCGGTGTAGTAACACTTCTACCACGGACTGTACAGCCCCGGAGGCACCAACGACACAATGCCAACCAAGATCACGTAGGGTTTGTCTATGCTCTGCTAATGCGATTAGTACTTGCTGCTTAGCATCATCAAAATCTAACTGCTGCAGCGGCAAACTGCTGAAAAATTGACGATTATAAGTCACACTGCCAAAAGGCAAACTGGTTTTGAACAGCACTTGATGCCCATCGCCAATGATAAACTCTGTACTCGCCCCACCGATATCAATAACTAAGCGACGGCCGTGACCACAAGTGGTCGCCACCATACCTTGATAGATAAGCTCTGCTTCACGCATTCCAGAGATAATTTCGATCGGATAACCTAAGAGTGGCAATGCACGCCGATTAAACTCATCAGCATTGCTAATACTGCGAAGAGTTGCAGTTGCAATCACAGCAACATGGTTTGCTTCAATCTTATGTTGCACCAACATCTGGGCAAACATACTCAAACAGTCGAGGCCGCGCTGCATGACATCGGGGCTTAATTTGCCATCGTTGCCTATGCCTTCGGCGAGCCTCACCTTGCGTTTATATTTCGCAATAATATGTGGCTGACCACCACGCGTTTTGGCGATCAGCATATTAAAACTATTTGAGCCTAATGTTATAGCGGCATAAGCGGGTGTTGGCATTTACGAATGTCTACGTGTCCTATCATGACGAGGAGGGCGAGCACCACTGCGTTGAGCACCTGGGCGGCTTGCCCCTGAACGATCACGCAAGTTTCGAGTGCCGCTAGGGTGTTTACGGTGAATCTTCGCTGGCGTAGGTATATCGGCCAGTAAAGCTTCACTATCGTAGTTACTTACTGGAATCGAATGGTTGATGTAGCTTTCGATTGCAGGCAAGTTCAATGCGTACTCTTCACAGGCAAAGCTTATCGACATGCCTTTGTTACCCGCACGACCCGTACGACCGATTCGGTGAACATAGTCTTCGCAATCATCAGGTAAATCATAGTTATACACGTGTGAAACGTCAGAAATATGTAAACCACGAGCCGCGACATCGGTAGCAACCAATATATCTAATTGACCACTGGTAAATTGCTCAAGGATACGAATACGCTTTTTCTGTGGCACATCACCCGTTAATAAACCCACACGATGTCCGTCACCTTCAAGCCAAGACCAAAGCGTTTCACAACTATGCTTAGTGTTGGAGAAAACGATGGCTTTTTCTGGCCAATCTTCTTCAATCAAGGTCAACAGCAAACGCATCTTCTCTTCTTGGGAAGGATAGAAGATTTCTTCTTTGATGTTTTTGGAGGTTTTTTCTTCGGGGGCGATTTCGACTTTAACGGGCTCATTCATATGATCATAAGCCAGCTCTTGTACTTTCATGGACAAGGTTGCCGAAAATAGCATATTAAGACGTTGATTTGCCTCAGGCATACGTCTAAATAAGAAGCGGATATCTTTAATAAAACCAAGGTCAAACATACGATCGGCTTCATCAAGTACCACAGCCTGAATTGAATTCAAGCCAATAATACCTTGGCGAACGTAGTCGATAATTCGACCCGTTGTACCAATCAAAATATCAACACCTTGATCTAATACTTTACGCTGCACATCGTAACTTTCACCGCCATAAACAATACCCACCTTTAAGTGCGTGTGCTTAGCGAGTAAAATCGCATCTTTGGCAATCTGAATCGCCAGTTCGCGAGTCGGGGCCATAATGATGGCGCGGGGCTGATTAATCAGTCGACCTTCAGGTATGGTAGTCGATAATAAATGATTAAACGTGGCGACCAAAAAGGCCATTGTCTTACCAGTGCCCGTTTGTGCTTGGCCTGCGATATCTTTTGATTGGAGTAATACAGGCAGTGATAACGCCTGGATCGGCGTACAAAATTCGAAGCCGTTCTCGGCAAGGGCCTGTTTAACCTCAGGATGTAGAGGTAGGTCGGCAAACCTTTGGGTAGATAGATGTGTTTCGCTCATAGCGCAAGCTTACCTGTTGAGGTTGCAATAAGATACTCGATCGTTTGAAATAGCCACATTGTAAAAAGGTAACTTGAAAAGCTATTTTTCAGCCCCAATATACATGGTAAGCCATTAACAAACCAGCAATGGCACCCAAACTGGAGAACATCATGAGCGATAAAATTATATACCTGAGTGACGACAGCTTCGAAAACGACGTATTAAAGTCTGATTTGCCAGTATTGGTAGACTTCTGGGCCGAGTGGTGTGGTCCTTGTAAAATGATCGCTCCAATTTTAGACGATGTGTCTGAAGAATATGCAGGTCGCTTGACTATCGCTAAATTAAACGTTGACCAAAACAATGTTTCTCCAGCGAAATATGGCGTTCGTGGCATCCCAACTTTACTGCTATTCAAGAACGGCGAATTAGCCGCGACTAAAGTTGGCGCACTCTCAAAAACGCAATTGAAAGAGTTTATCGACGCTCAAATCTAATTTGACGTCGTAATGAGTGACCTCCGGCACAAGCTATAAATTAATTGTGCCGGAATTTCCCTAAATTTCTGGACGCCCCGCTTTGTTAGTGCTACTTTAATAACCAGATTCTTTCTAATAACCTCTTCTCGCTCGTCAATCACTATCCTGAATTACATCCTTACTGATTGATCGCGGTAAGCTTTGTCGCGTAACACAAGACCCCCAAAATGAACTTAACTGAATTAAAAGACACGCCGATTTCTGACCTAGTCTCGCTAGCTGAAAATATGAAGCTCGAAAATATGGCCCGCGCTCGCAAGCAGGACATTATTTTCTCAATCCTTAAAGCCCACGCAAAAAGTGGAGAAGACATTTTCGGTGGTGGGGTATTAGAAATACTCCAAGACGGTTTCGGCTTCTTACGCAGCTCAGACGGTTCTTATTTAGCTGGTCCAGATGACATCTATGTCTCACCAAGCCAAATTCGCCGCTTCAACATGCGAACGGGTGATACCATTTTTGGTAAAATTCGCCCACCAAAAGAAGGCGAGCGTTATTTTGCCCTATTGAAAGTCAACGAAGTTAACTTCGATAAACCAGAAAACTCCCGTAATAAAATCCTCTTTGAAAACTTAACCCCACTCCACGCAGAAGAACGTATGCGTATGGAGCGCGGCAACGGCTCAACTGAAGATATTACCGCACGTATTCTGGATTTATGCTCACCGATTGGTAAAGGTCAACGTGGTTTGATCGTTGCACCACCAAAAGCCGGTAAAACGCTATTACTTCAAGGTATTGCTCAAAGCATCAGCTACAACAACCCAGAAGTGGTGTTGATGGTATTACTGATCGACGAACGCCCAGAAGAAGTAACTGAGATGCAGCGCCTCGTTAAAGGCGAAGTTATCGCATCAACCTTCGATGAGCCAGCCAGCCGCCACGTTCAAGTTGCCGAAATGGTGATTGAAAAAGCAAAACGTTTGGTTGAGCACAAGAAAGACGTCGTTATCTTACTCGATTCGATTACCCGTTTAGCCCGTGCCTATAACACTGTTATCCCATCATCGGGCAAAGTGTTAACCGGTGGTGTGGATGCTAACGCCCTGCACCGTCCAAAACGCTTCTTTGGTGCGGCACGTAACATCGAACACGGTGGCAGCTTGACCATTATCGCCACAGCCTTGGTTGATACGGGTTCTAAGATGGACGAAGTGATCTACGAAGAATTTAAAGGTACAGGTAACCAAGAGCTACATTTGTCACGTAAAGCGGCAGAAAAGCGCGTGTTCCCAGCCATTGATTTCAACCGCAGCGGTACGCGTCGCGAAGAAAAACTCACGACTCAAGAAGAACTGCAAAAAATGTGGATCCTGCGTAAGATCCTCAATCCTATGGATGAAGTCAGCGCAATGGAATTCTTAATCGATAAATTGGCGATGACCAAGACTAACGAAGAGTTCTTTACCGCCATGAAACGCACTAAGTCTTAAGCCATACAAGATTGCATGAATAATAAGGCCGCTCACTGAGCGGCCTTTTGTTTATGTATTAAAAAAGCCGCGGGTGCGGCTAATCTTGATTCAAGTGACTTAATCAAGCACAGGTAAGTAACTGAGCACTAACTGATCTCGACTTAACTGGCTATCAATGATCTCCCCTACTGTGCCATTGTTTAACTTGATGGCAAGCGTGGCCTCCCCGGCTTGCGTCTTAAAGGTTTCCATCTCTTTAATTCGGTTGATCAGCGCAAGTGCTAAGGTGTTTTCTGCGGTTGCCGCGTACACTCGGCCATTTAACGTCACTTCCGCTTGAGTCGCCAATGCCGGGCCAGCTAAACGAATACCAACATATTCACGCCATACCCTAGCTTTTTGCTCGCCTTGATAATCACTGTCAACGGATGCAAGCACCACTTGGCGTAATATCATCTGCAGTAAATTACTCTTACCTTTTGGCTGCCCGTTAACAGTATCGAATTGGAAGTAACGTGATACCGAACGGTCGTAATTAGGTAATGGCTCAATACTTTGTTGCGAAAAATCAGTGTAATAAGGCAAATAGCTATCGAGCTTATCACTCGCGCCACAGCTTTCGGCAAAGAGTGGCGTATTACCACGAGTCAGCCCAGGACCTTCACCCATGGTCATCTTACACAGCATATCTTGGAACACTGGACCCACATTAGGTAAATCAACCAATGCTTTATAACCAAGACTCGATGTACTACGTGGGGTGGTACGTGATACTAAGGCTCTCACGGCTAACAATTTATCTGGCCACACCCCCAACACGTCGCGCTCATTCACATAGGGATGGTTAGGTGAGGACGCAGGCGTTTTAATACCGTTAAGTAAGCGACCCGAAAAGCTGACATCCGCCGTTAATAAATCCTGAAATTTAGGATTTATTTGCGATTTAATGATCAGCTCTTTCAAGGCTTCAGGAGAATCAGAGAACTGACTTATCACCTCACCTGGCTCAAACTTCGCCTTCATATCGCCGCTTTTAAAACGATATTGTTCAAGCACTTTGCCAAAATTGTACTGTTGTCTTAAGGCCACGCTGCCATCGGCTTGCTTGTATGTCACATCGAGGGTCGCATCATTTTCTCCCACCAGCTTAAGGAAGAAATCTGCCGACTGATTCATTGCCCGCTGATTCGCGCAATACCAAGCCTCGCTACCTGCCGCCACCAATCGTTCGCATTCACCAGCGAAAAAGTTTTCAGATAGACCAAATAATTGCTCTAAAAAACTCACATCTTCAATGAATTGACGTATTTCATCAAACTGAGCTTTACGATTAATGGCGTAACTTAGGCTATGATCTTCAAATAAAGATTGACGATTATGGCGTAAGTTCATGGTCTCGTAGCTATCAAAATACTTCTCGATATAGAACTGATTAATATCATCTAAGTTTTTACCTGCATCACCACGATTACAGTTACTGTTAAGGGACACATGTTCATCAGTGCAGTAAGAATACTGACGTAGGCTATTGTTTTGCTCAATGTTATAGAGCACACCAAATCGAGTATCTCCATTAACAACCCCTTTGGCGAGTTCGTCACGGCGTTTGACATCTTCCGCTTTGAGCGATACAAATTCGTTGGCCTTCGTTTCTACTTCACGGGCATAGCCAAAACGTAACGCAGCTAAGTCATAGGGTTCAAACGTGGTTGCAAACCGATTCACGTTGTAATCCATTTGGCTTGAAAACTCGGCATTAACAGTAATGTCTGGGTAACCTGCATCGCTAAAGGCGGCTTTTAACTCCGTCAGTTGCGCTTGGTTAAAGGTATTGTCGTGGTCGCGACTCCCAGCAAAGTTATGCCTTAAGCCAAAGGTATGTCCTAACTCATGGGTTAAGGTGCCAGCAAATGCTTGTGCGGCTAGGGCTGTCGTTAAGGAGTCTTGTAAACTTATAGGCAAATCTTCAAATGCCGCTAACTTACCGCCCACTTTGCCATCAACCCACATTTCAGCTTTTTTCCAGTCAATTTCATGACCTTTGATGCCGCGAGGTAATTCACGATCACTACCACCCGTAGCAAACACGGTATCCACATGCATCATTGAGTTTTCAGACCAAAACGCTTGTGTTTTTTCATCAAAATCCGCTAAGGCATCGAAACTATTATCCTTGGGCGTTAATAACATCGATTTGGGTGCAGCAATAAGTTGCTGAGTGGGTTGCTCAAATGCAGCCGCCTCAACTGGCGCGGTGTCTAGGCTGACATCTGGCTTGTCCAAATTCGATACATATGGCTCGCCCGTTAACGACGTCACAGAATTCGCGTCCAATTTGCCTCTGTTATAATCTAATCGCACTTGGCGATAGTAACGAACTGCGCCTTGTTTTAGATTCGAGCTGTATTGATTAACTCGCGCACTAACAATTTCACCTGTTAGCGGGTTTGCCGCTGATGGACCATAACCCGCCAAGCCATTATCTAGCGGCTCATCGAATAAAGTGATGTTGCTATAACGTAGATCGCCATGGCGTTTATCGTTGGCTTGCTCAAGCTTTATCTGTGGAAAACCGGTTTTATACAGCTTGTTTTGAATGTTAATTGCCGTAACAGACTCAATGGCAGCATCCAAAAAGGGTTTATTTTTCGCATCGTAGAAATTATTACTCAGGTAATAAGTCAGTTCCGATTTGGCCGGATTAAAGCGATTCAAGTAGGTACGCACATACCCGTCAACGCCGTCTGAATCAGTCGCATCACGATAAGTATGGGAGGAGGTAAAGAAACCAAATGCGCCCTTTTCATTTTCGGCATAGGGAATCGCTTGATAGTCTTTACTGGCTAACTGATCCACCGCCACAATCGAAATAAACTCGGTGGTCGTAAAGGATAGGTTGTCGAGGTTGCCACCGTAAAATTGGTTAAAGCAACTTGGTGAAGCTTGATAAGTATGCTCAATTTCAAAGTTAACCACGCCCTTAGCTAAATCCATCTCATAGCCTTTTTGGCCTTGAGTATTCACTAGACGCGGGGCTTCTGTTTCAGTAACGCATTCTCCAAAGGTGAAAATGTCATTAATGCCCAGCTCGGCAATTTTGGCTTTGGCAAAATCGGGGACAAAGTAGCGCTTATCCTGCCATGTTAAATTAGCATCTGTATTAACTTGCTCAACGTTAACGCACTCACGCCATTTATCTTCGGTACATTTAAAGTCGATATATTCGCCAGGAATGGTTAACACTGGCGCTTGGTTATACTCATTAGGATAACGACTGTCATGGCCTAGTCCGATATTATCTCGGTCAATTTGACGTACTTGGATACCATTCTCAGTTTTATGCAAGGTCACCAACTTAGGATCACCTTGGGTAAAACCTCGCACCTCGGCAGCATAACGCGGAGCCTTACCCACGCTGCGAATGTAGAGATATTGCCGCTCAGTTGCTTTATCGATGTCGGCAGTGGTGACTTGCTTTTCATCTTTCGGGAGTTCTTTATAAGGCTCATCGCCGGCACCACACCCCACAAGGGTCAGTGCACTGGTGATCGCCAGACATACCATGGACTTCTTCATAGATTCCTCTTAACTACTGTTTTTATAGATATTTAGTAATTGACAAATAAAAGGTTGAACTCTTTTTGTCATAAATCTCAAATCCCTGAGATGTCCCCACTTCTGGGTTATAGAAACGACCACTATTGTTGTGACCAACAGCCAACACCCAATCAGGCTTAAACGACCAACCGAGTTCTTGGGCAAAGGTAAATTGATCATCGAGTCGACGACCGTAATAGTTTTTGGAAATCCGATAACGACCACTGATATCCAAATACCAATTGGCCGTTATTTGCCAATAAGCATCGAGTAATCCATCGAGTTGCTGTTCAACTAACACGCGTTCACCAGCGGTTTTGTATTGGTAAGCGTTGTAGCGATAGCGCGGTGAAAAATAAAAACTTAGGTTATCTAGCGGGCTCCAAAATAAGTACGCGGCAATGCGCGGCGCATATTGCAACTTATCTAGTTTTGATTCACGTTCTGCGGGCAGATACACACCTAAACTACCTTTCAATGAGACGGTATCGGTTAAGGCATACAGTGGCGTGCGGTACTCCAGCAAAGGATCATAAAAACTGGACTCTTTGCCATGTAGTGTTTGCTTTTCACCCCCAAGGGTAAACAACACATTGCCCCAATTTGCCTTGTAATCGATACGGCTATCGATGTTGTAGGCTTGATAGGCGTAATAACTTTCCGAGTCATAAATGTTTCGCGTAAAACCCACATTAACGTAGCCAGACCATTTTGCTGCTTGTGCATCCGTTGCTAGCTCAAATTCATTGACGGCCAATGCTTGGCCGACAAAGGAGAAACTGGCCAGCATCACCTGCACGCAGAAAAGCACAGACCATTTATTTCGTCGACGAGAAATCGACGAATAATATTGATTACTCGTTGGTTGCATAATAAAACCTTGATTTATATTTTTAATGAAAAATCTTGATAGTGAGCATGCGCTCTATTTAACGCTAGGATGTACTTGCTTGAATTGATTTAATCCAATTAAGTAAAACTGAATAATAGTTTTCTATATTAGTAATATAACTACGTATAAATATGGTTAAGACGAAATAAATAAAACCCAAAAAAACGAAAAAAGACGCTCCCCAAAATATGCTTTCAAAATCCGTTTGGGCAAACCCAGCCCAAAGGGGAGCGCTATATTCACCAACTATTACTATTGACTGATGGCTAACAGGTTCACAGTGAAACCACAACACTGAAGCCATTGATAAATAATTATTTTTAATAACACAAGAATTAGACAACGCGGCAATATTCACAGGTAAACTCACCCATAATATTCCAAATATCAGCCACTCACCCACAGCGAAAAGAAAACGCTTTGGTATTTTTGGATATTTTTTTGTGGCTAATTTCGTTAACATTGCTCGTCAATACGTTATGCTATAAATAATCTCCACTGCGACATCACAGCCAAAGATACAAAAAGATACATCTGTTGCATCATATGCACGAACAAAAAATATTTACAACTCACACAAGAGCTAACTCATATTAAATTAAAATAAATATGAGTTAGATCAGAAAAACCATGCAAAATTAAACATAAAAAAACACAATGAGCAACAACTAAGCCCTCCTAGAAAAACAATTTAGAAAACTTTATTTATAAATAAATAACAACATGCAGTGCGCTTATTTACATATACCACCAAAATGCAATTGCTTAAGGGTGTTGTGGGAGAATATGACGAGCCGCCAACTGCATTTGCAGCTCTTTACAGCGCTGGCGTAACATTTCACGAAGCAGTAACACCACGGGAGTGACATGTTCACGTCCTGGGCACACTAAGTACAAATCGACGGGCTCCCCCTGATACTCAGGCAACAAACGTACTAATCGCCCTGAGATTAAGTCATCGGCCAGATCTAGACTCGACTTAAATACCAACCCTTTACCAGCCACAGCCCAACGGCGGGCAATCTCGGCATCATTAGCACTACGATTGCCCGTGACACGCACTTTGAATTCTTGACCATCACGCCTAAATAGCCATTGATCGTGGGTGCGATCATCTAACTTATAAAACAAGCAATTATGCTCAACTAATTGCTCTAACGAATCAAGCACACCAAACTTGGCGAGATATTCAGGTGAGGCGCACAAGACACGATCAACACTACAGATAGGGAAAGCCACTTGGTTAGAATCCTGCGGTTTTCCATAGCGCACGGCGACATCAATTTTATCGTGGTAAAAACTGCTGATATTGTCGCCAAGGTGCAAGCGCACTTGCAGTTGAGGAAAATCGAGCAAAAAATCGTCGAGCCAAGGCACAAACAAATTACGACCAAAGTCTGAAGAAACCGACAGGCTTAAAGTGCCAGATATTTTACCTTTATCACTGGCGATAGCCTGTTCGCCAAGCGCTAAATCGCTTAGCGCACGTCGGCAATGAATAAGATAACGTTCACCTTGCACAGTCAAACGTAAGCTGCGTGTCGTGCGGATAAATAAACTAGTATCGAGCTGTTTCTCAAGCCGTTTTATTGCTGCACTGGCAGAAGCAGCCGAGATATCCATCTCGGCTGCTGCGGCAGATATATTGCCGCAATCAGCGACTCGCACGAACAAAGCTAAATCATTAATTAGCATGATTATCAAAAATCCTTTGAAAAAATTACAAACTTTATCCTGTTTATCTCTTGGCTAATATTCCACACAATGGCTACACGATACAAGTACACTCAAACAAGTAGACTCCAGCAAGTACACCCAGAGGAATAAACATGAAAGCCATTGGTTACCAGACAGCAGGTGCAATCACAGCGCCCAATGCATTAGAAAACATCACGCTAGCCGAGCCAACTGCGACAGGTTTTGACCTTTTAGTGGAAATCAAAGCCATTTCTGTCAATCCGGTTGATACAAAAATCCGTGCATCTAGCTCAGCGCCTGCAGGCGAATACAAAATTATCGGCTGGGATGCGGTCGGTGTCGTCAAAGCCATTGGTGAGAAAGCCAGTCTTTTCAACGTTGGCGATGAAGTGTGGTATGCAGGCGATATCAGTCGCAGCGGAAGTTACGCAGAATATCAATTGGTTGATGAGCGAATTGTCGGCCATAAACCTAAAAGTTTAACCTATACCCAAGCCGCGGCATTACCTTTAACGGGGATTACGGCATGGGAGATTTTATTCGACCGTTTAGCTTTACCCCAAGATGGTTCGGCAACTGACGCCCGTATTTTAATTATCGGTGCGGCCGGCGGTGTGGGTTCAATCATCACTCAGCTTGCAGTAAAACTCACAGGTGCAGAAGTAATAGGCACTGCATCTCGTCCAGAATCCGCCGCTTGGGTGCACAAACTTGGTGCCGATGCTGTTATCGACCACACCAAGCCACTTTCACAGGAACTTGCCAATATTGGCATTACTGATGTGACCCATGTGATTAGCTTAACCCAAACCGATCAACATTTTGATGAAATAGTACAAGTGCTTAAGCCACAAGGAAAACTAGCATTAATCGATGATCCTAAGGGGCCATTAGATGTGATGAAACTTAAGCGTAAAAGCTTATCCTTACACTGGGAACTGATGTTTACCCGCAGCCTATATCAGACCGAGGATATGATTGCGCAACATCACTTACTCAACCGCTTAAGCGCCCTTATCGATACAGGCGAGTTACAGAGTACGTTCGGTGAACACTACGGCACCATTAATGCCCAAAACTTAATCAAAGCTCACGCTCAGATAGAGTCTGGCAAAGCGATCGGTAAAATTGTTTTAGAAGGTTTTAACCAATGAAAATAACAGTATTTGCCCAAATCATCGCGAATAAAGGCCAAAGCGATACGCTATTTAAGATACTCAAGCAACTCGTGACAGACACTCATACTGAGGCTGGCTGCATCGAATACAAACTGCATCACTCATTAGATGATGAAAATATCTTCTGGATGTACGAAATTTGGCAATCCCAAGTAGCACTGGATGAACATATGGCGAGTACGCACTTTCAAGCATTCGTCGCTCAAACCGCAGACTTAATCAGTCGAGCTGACATTCACAAAAGCTACGCCTGCTAATCAACAAAAAAGCGCCAAAGACATTGGCGCTTTTCATCATTTATCACTTATCGAATCAAAGTCATGGCCATCTTGCGGCGTAAATACGCGATTTGCTGCATGTGTGGCAAATCCTTAGGACAGTTGTCTTGGCAGCCGAGTAAAGTCATACAACCAAATACGCCATCCTGATTGCCAATCACATGGTAAAAATCCTCGGCAGTACGAGCGTCACGGCTGTCCATCTCAAAACGAGCTATTTTCATCATACCCACAGCGCCGACAAAAGTTTCACGCATTTGTTTAGTCGCACAAGCGGAAACACACACGCCACATTCAACACAGCGCTCTAGCTCATACAAACGCGCAGCTTCATCTGGGTCCATAGGATCTTCAAGCCGATGCACGCTTATATCATTAGCCTTAGGGTGTAACCACAGCTTTAAGCGTTCGGCCAGTTCCCGCATAAACTTACCAGTGTTAACCGAGAGATCACCAATCAACTCAAAACCTGGCAGCGGCATTAAGGTGATTTCACCCTTAGGGTATTTGGCCGTTAAGGTGCGGCAAGCTAGCGTCGGGAAACCGTTGATCACCATAGCGCAGCTACCACAGATGCCAGCACGACAAACAAAGTCGAACTGCAATGAAGTGTCTTGTTCTTCCCTGAGTTTATTAAGGGCGATAAATACCGTCATCCCCGGCGTTTCGGTAAGCTGATAACGCACCATTTTCGGCTTATCGTTTGGCTCCTGCGGATCATAACGAAAGATATTAAAGGTTAACTGGCGACCTTGGCTCATTATGATTTTTCTCCTAACGCATTGGCAGATGGACTTTTTAAAGTATCACTTAAACGTTCATTATTGGGTTGTAAGCTCTCGGGTAATTCAAAGGGCATAAGAGCCCGCTGCCTTTGATAACGGTCAGCATCATCACCTAGCTCAGCTAAAATCTCGGCAATTTGCTGTTCACGCTTTTCGGTATCGGGATGCACTATGGCGTTGTTGATGCCATAACCACGATAACCCGGCGGGAGCTCCATCTTCATCACATCGAGTGCTTCGTAGTTAAGCACAGGTTCGAGTGCCTCGGGATCGGGCCAGCTGGCCAAGGTGCGATTCAGCCAGTCTCGATCATTTCGCTGCGGATAATCCTCGCGAGCATGGGCACCACGACTCTCTGTTCGCGCTGCGGCCCCGCAGGCTACGGTTAGCGCCACTTTTAGCATACGCTTAACCCGCAGAGCTTCGACTAACTCAGGATTGGCGTGACGCTTTTTACACTTAAGTCCGAGTTTACGCGAACGCTCGAGCAACACTTTTAGCTCGGCAACCGCTTTTTCAAGCTCGGGGCCATTACGGAAAATCCCCACATAATCCATCATGATGCGCTGCATTTCGCGCTTGAGCTCAAAGGCGCTCTCGTGACCATCACCCTCGACCAGCATATCGATTTCACTCTGCACCTGCTGCATAAACCGTTCAGCAAGCTGAGTGTCGATCTCAAGGCTATTGTTCTCACAAAAATCGGCGACATATTTACCAATAATCATGCCGCCAACCACGGTTTCGGCCAACGAATTACCGCCTAAACGGTTAAAGCCGTGCATGTCCCAACAAGCCGCCTCACCTACGCTAAATAAGCCTTTAAGCTGCGGACTTTCACCTGTGGCATTAGTCCGAATACCGCCCATAGAATAATGCTGAGTTGGGCGTACAGGGATCCAATCTTTAGCGGGATCGATGCCAAGGAAATTCTCACAAATTTCCTGCACTTCCCTAAGATTCGTTTCAATATGCTTGCGACCTAAAAGGGTAATATCTAGCCACAGGTGGGGGCCATAAGGGCTATCGACGCCCTTACCTTTACGTATATGTTCAGTCATGCGACGCGATACCACATCCCGCGATGCCAACTCCTTTTTATCGGGCTCATAGTCAGGCATAAAGCGATAACCGTCTTTATCGCGCAATAAGCCGCCATCACCACGGCACCCTTCCGTTGTTAAAATGCCCACGGGTACAATGGCAGTGGGATGGAATTGTACCGCCTCCATATTGCCAAGCCTTGCCACGCCCGTTTCCAATGCCAACGCTTGGCCAATACCTTCGCAGATGATCGCATTGGTCGACACTTCATAAATTCGGCCATAACCACCAGTGGCTATCGTAGTGGACTTAGCCACATAGGCTCTAAGTTCACCCGTAATCAAACAACGAGCAATCACGCCATGGCAACGCTTACCATCGTGAATAAGTGCCAAGGCTTCGATACGTTCATGGACGGGAATATCCATGGAAATCGCTTTGTTATCCATAGCGTATAACAGCGAATGACCTGTACCGTCAGCGGTATAACAAGTGCGCCATTTTTTAGTCCCGCCAAAATCACGGGCGTTGATAAGACCATGGGCTTCTTGGGCCTCATGTAGCGTGACTTTTTGCGCATTGACTATCACTTCCCTCGGGCCAGCAGTCACCCGAGACCAAGGCACGCCCCAATTGGCCAGCTCACGTACTGCCTTAGGTGCACAATGGGCAAACATCCGTGCGACATCTTGATCACAGCCCCAATCGGAACCTTTTACCGTATCTTGAAAATGCACATCCTCATCATCGCCCATTCCCTTAACGGCATTGCCTAAACTCGCCTGCATCCCCCCTTGAGCGGCAGCAGAGTGGGAACGTTTTGCAGGAATGAGTGACAAAACTAAAGTGTCAAGCCCACGCTCTTTCGAAGCGATAGCGACCCTTAAGCCCGCGAGCCCAGCTCCTACCACCAATGAATCGGTATAAATCAGTTTCACGCCAGCTCCTTAATGGGGTCTATTGTTTTGTGCTGTTTTTTTATGTTCGACATTCTATTCACTGATTAACTTAATCATTGATTAAAAGCGGAATTAACTCGCGTAGGGTAAAAATGCCAGAAGTGAGGCGACACCAACAGTGACAAATAGCACGCTCACTATGGTCTTGATCTTACGTAATCGACTGCGGTTGTTGAGATCCCGCGCCGCCCCCCATTTCAAAGCCACACGGTAAATGCCAATTGCTGCATGTAACTCCACAGTGAGCAGCAAAGGCAGATAAACCATCCAGACACCTTGATTCCAAATACGATCGGCGCTTCCCTGAGGGCCAATGGTTTCGGGAGCCGAGCCAATAAGCCACAAATGCACAGGCAACAGCAGTAAAATCACTACACCGGTAATGGCTTGCCAACGCCACAAGCGAGTATCGCTGTGGTTGATCACTTGCATTTGTTGGCGTAGAGCCCTTTGCTGACGCAGACTCATTGGTAATTTTTGCAATGCCACTAACACGTGCACTAACGCCAAAATGGCAATACCAATGGCAATACAAGTCACTACCCAAGGATAACCGTGTCCATCAGCGGACAGAAAACTCAGCTCCATGGTGCGTGCCACCCAACTCATGGCATCCGCACCCAATAAAATCGATGACACTAACACTAAGTGGGTCCACAAAAAGACTGCGAGTATTACCCCTGACAAACTCTGGCTTAAATCCAGCCAAGCACTCCATTTTTTAATATTTAATTTGATCGCCATCCTATCGCCTCACACCGTTGACCTTATCGAGCCAATCTCATTAAGTTTTATCGCAAACTAATATCGCTCACACATCCACACGAAAACGTGAGCCAGATCAATTGAGTGCTGAATAATTAACCTAATGCTTAATAATAGCAGTGAAACAAAATCCTGCTGCTGGCTTAAAGCCTACTCAGGTACGAAGGGCTGCACAGGAATATCGAGCTCGCTACCGATAAATAGATATGAAACAAGGCTCGCAGTCCCCAGACATAGCAGATATATAATCAACACCTTAGCGACTTTTCGTAGACCTGAACGTTTAGTGGTTAAGCCCCACTTTACCGCTACGCGATAGAGACCAATCATGGCGTGTACCACTACAGCGGGAAGTAACAACGCATACAGCAACCAAGCGTTATCGTGATAAACCCGCTCAGCCGATAAATGCGGGCCAATTTCAGGATTCAAAATCATAGTGAAGAGGTGAACAGGAACGAGGAAAAATAAGATAAAGCCAGTGATCAGTTGCCAAAACCACGCATGGGTATCCTTATGTTTGATATTCCCCATGTGCGAACGCAGGGCTCGCCATTGCCCTAGCTGCGCCGGAAAACGCCGTAGCGCCACCGCGGCATGTACTATCACCACCAATAGCATAAACACTGAAAACACTTTAGTGACTATAGGAAAGCCATGTCCTGTGCTGCTAAACATTCCACCTTCAAGCAACTGAACGACCCGATAAAAAGCCTCTTTACCCAGCAAAATACTCGATTCAAAATGCATGTGTAATAGTAAAAAGCTGCCAAGCATAATCCCTGTCGCACTCTGCAGCCTATCAGCCTTAGCCGACCAAGGATGACCTAGCGGTGTACTCACCCTATTGTGAACTCGAGTTATGCTTGTCATCTTGAATTAACCTATGTCGTTTATCGTTGGCACCTCTTGGCAAACTACACCATAGCAGCAACTCAAATCAGGCTTGAGTGTCACAGATTTAAAGCGTGAGCCAACTCACCTGACGGAGTTAAACTCTTAGAAGATGATCACAAAAAACGTATCAAAACCAAACAAAGGTAAAACCAATTAACCAATACTTTTCATAGTGTTATATCAAATAATGAAACTGACAATTCGTTTTTTAACACCAATCCATACCCGCCAGCTAACCCCTTGTCTGTATAGACAAAAGCGTAATACCAGGATAGCCAGTCGTCGAACCTAAAGCCTAGTGATAACCAAACGACCTTACCTAAAGCGCTTTAAATTCCCCCTACATCCTGCATTTTGGGATAGTTTGGGTATACAATACCGCGATATTTTGAACCCTTAGTTTATGAACACTCAGTCACAGGATGCCCCCATGCCTTGGATCCAACTCCGTATAAACACCAATAGCGATGACGCTGAAACCATCAGCGACTTGCTCATGGAAGAAGGTTCAGTCTCTATCACCTTCGAAGACGGTAAAGATACCCCTATTTTTGAACCTAAATTAGGCGAAACCCCACTGTGGCGCGATACAGTGGTAGTGGCCTTATTCGATGCAGAAACCGATCTGACACCGACCATCGCCATGCTGAAAACCTTGCCTTTCCTCGGTGAGAACTTCAGCCATAAAGTCGAACAAATTGAAGATAAAGACTGGGTACGCGAATGGATGGATAACTTCCACCCCATCCAATTTGGCACACGTTTATGGATCTGCCCAAGCTGGCGCGAAATCCCTGATCCAACCGCAGTCAATGTGATCTTAGATCCGGGTCTTGCCTTCGGTACTGGCACTCATCCCACGACAGCACTGTGTTTAGAGTGGCTAGACAGCTTAGATTTAAGCGATGAAGAAGTGATCGATTTTGGCTGTGGTTCAGGCATCTTAGCCGTAGCTGCACTGAAACTGGGCGCGAAAAAAGTCACAGGTATCGATATCGACTATCAAGCCATAGACGCCTCACGTGCCAACGCCGAGCGCAATGATGTCGCCGACAAGCTGGCGTTGTACTTACCAGAAGACCAACCCGCCGATCTCAAAGCCGACGTACTGGTCGCTAACATTCTTGCAGGCCCTCTGCGAGAATTAGCGCCTTTGATCGCAGAACGCGTAAAAACTGGTGGCAAACTTGCCCTTTCCGGCCTCCTCAAAGAACAAGCCCAAGAAATCTCTGACTTTTATAGCCAATGGTTCGATATGGACGCAGCGGCTCACAAAGAAGATTGGAGCCGCTTGACAGGTAAGCGTAAATAGCGCTAAAGGGTGGCGCAACATGCGCCACCGCTGGCTTCCAACAATTTAGCCTCTGACTTCTCGTCAATTAAAAGTCAAGAAAAAAAATTACCTCTAGGTCATTTATTGACCTTTTCACGGCCAACAAAAAGGGCTACTATAGCGCCCCTTTGAAGAGCTAAGGTGAAACATAAAATGCAGATTGGACCCTATCAACTGAACAATCAGCTGATCGTGGCACCAATGGCAGGTGTCACCGATCAAGCCTTCCGCAATCTTTGTCTTCGTTATGGCGCAGCCTTAGCGGTTTCCGAGATGCTTTCATCCAATCCCGAGGTTTGGGATACAGATAAAAGCCGCCAGCGCATGACGCATTCTGGCGAGGAAGGCATCCGCTCAGTGCAAATTGCAGGGGCTGATCCTGATTTAATGGCGCAAGCCGCCTTGTTCAATGTTGAACAAGGTGCTCACATCATTGATATCAATATGGGTTGCCCCGCGAAAAAAGTGAATAAAAAGCTGGCTGGCTCAGCGCTGATGCAAAATCCACCGCTGGTAAAAGAGATTTTACAAGCCGTGGTCGCCGCAGTGAATGTGCCTGTCACGTTAAAGATTCGCACCGGCTGGGAGCCAGAACACAAGAATGGTGTTCAAATCGCCCAGATTGCAGAGGATTGTGGCATCGCCTCGCTCGCCGTTCACGGCCGCACGAGACAATGTATGTACAGAGGCAACGCCGAGTACGACACGATCAAAGCAATCAAACAGAATGTCTCGATTCCTGTCGTCGCCAATGGGGACATCGACAGTCCGGAGAAAGCCCGCTTTGTGCTGGAATACACCGGTGCCGATGCCTTGATGATAGGACGGGGTGCTCAAGGACGGCCTTGGATTTTCAGAGAAATCCAGCACTACTTGGAAACGGGTAATAAGCTAGCGCCCATTGAGGTTGCCGAACAGCGTCAAGTGATGCTGGAACACCTCACCAAACTGTATGACTTATATGGTGAATACAAGGGTATCCGCTTCGCCAGAAAACATATGGGATGGTACCTAGACCAAGAAGCTCAGCGCCAATTTAGGGCTGACTTTAATCGGCTGGAAACCGCTGCAGAACAGTATTCCCTCGTGGAATGTTATTTTGATGAATTAGTACAGAATTAATAAAGAGCAGAATAGAATGTTTGATCAGACAACTAACACAGAAGTTCACCAGCTTACCGTTGGCAAAATCGAAACCGCAAACGGCACTATCAAGCCCCAGTTATTACGTGACGCCGTCAAGCGTGCCGTAACTAACTTCTTCGCACAGTTGGACGGTCAGGAAGCACAAGAAGTTTATGAAATGGTGCTAAGCGAAGTTGAAGCGCCTCTGCTTGACATAATCATGCAACACACTCGTGGCAACCAAACCCGCGCAGCAAACATGCTAGGTATCAACCGTGGTACTCTGCGTAAAAAATTGAAAAAATACGGCATGAATTAATCCGCAAGGATTAAACTGTTGTATTGAAAAAAGAAAAGGCCTGAAGAGATTCGGGCTTTTTTGCTTTCTGATACACGCCTTTCTAATACATAGTTACACACAGTCAAAATCATACTTGGTTTATCATTCATCTCACTTCAAACTAAGGCCTAGTTAACGAATACCTAAGTTTTGCTCCATCTAGAGACCAAAATCAATAAATAATCCATACAGCCCATAGCACAACCTTGACACGAGCCATCGGATTTTAAGTTATAATGCATTTAAAAATCAGTCTGTTAATTCTAAAACTTTTTAGCCGTAGGTTTTACATTGTCATTGACTCACTCTGAACAAGATATCAAACACAGTTGGTTTGGCCGTTTCTTTATTGGCAAAGCTGATGCGGTAAAACTCACCACGAGTGGTATTAGCATTAATCGCACTAAAGGCGGCTTTTTTGCTCACTCTCGCAGCACCAACAAAGTAGAAGCTGACGAATGTTTTACCTGGCAACAGCTAGATTTCCCACCATTTTTTACCTTAAGTCCACTAGGTTATCTACTCGGTTTCACAGTATTAGGCAAAGCCTATCAACTGCCGTTTCTCAGCTATTTTGCACAGCATCAATTTAGCAATCAAATCGCACAGTATTGGGCAAATGCCAATGGGCCGCGCGTTGCTGAGTTAATGGCGAAAGTGGATAAGACACTGACACGCACTTATTTACGTGAATCACGTTTAGAAATGATACAAGCCAGAGTCGCGCGCGAATACCAGCGCTGGTTCCCTTGGTGTGAAAACCTGCCATTGTCTGCACATTTACACACAGTGTTAGCGAGGCTTAAGCAAATCCACCGCTGGACTCGCGCCGATATAAAGCAGTTGCGTGAAGATTACATTCAGTCTCAGCTCGTTAAATTTGCTGACTATTTTGAGCATGTAGAATCTAATCCCTTAACCGAAAAACAGCGCCGAGCTTGTATTATCGATGATAACAATAACTTGTTATTGGCAGGCGCAGGCACGGGAAAAACCAGTGTGATGGTTGGTCGAGCAGGATATTTGCTTAAGAGTGGTCAAGCAAAAGCCGATGAAATATTGCTATTAGCCTATGGCCGTAAAGCGGCTGACGAGATGGATGAGCGGATTAAAAATAGGCTCGGTACGGATGATATCAAGGCGAGCACCTTCCACAGTTTAGGCTCAAAAATTATCGCCGACGTTGAGCGAGCAAAACCGAGTTTGTCCCCTTTAGCGGAGGATGACAAAGCCAAAGAGCTGTGGGTGCACAATACCCTTGAGACTTTGATTGAAGATGAGGCTTACCGTAAACAACTTTTCGAATATTTCAGCCGTTTCTATTATGTTGAAAAAAGCCCGTTCGAGTTCGATATGGAAAGCGAGTATTTTCAATACTTGAATGATAACGATATTCGCAGTCTTAAAGGTGAGCGAGTCAAAAGCTTTGGTGAGCTCTACATTGCCAACTGGCTATTTAGCAATGGCATCGAATATGTCTATGAAGCTAAGTACGAGCATGATGTGCGCAGTATTGATTTTCGTCAGTATCAACCCGATTTCTATCTACCCGAATACCAAATTTATCTTGAATACTATGGTATTGATGAACACCAGCATACCGCTCCTTATATCGATAACCAGAAATACTTGGAATCGATGGTATGGAAACGCCAGCTACATCAACAGCATGGCACTAAGTGTGTTGAGCTATTTTATTACCAACATAAAAAAGGGTTGTTAATCAGTAAGCTTGAGCAAGCTTTACAGGTCTTTAAAGTACAATATGCGCCCTTACCCGATGAAGCCATACTAGCAACCCTACATGAACTTGGCCGCGTGACCGAATTGGCAAAAATGTTTAGTCAGCTGATAGGGCTGTATAAAGCGGCTTGCCTTGATGAACATGGACTTGAGGGGGTATTTGCTCGCGCCGCCGATGCTCAGCAGACCCGCAAGGCATTCGAACTGCTTGAGCCCATACTAACGCGCTATGAGCAACATTTAGTGATAAATGGCGACATTGATTTTGAGGACATGATAGGCAAAGCGTTGACGTATTTACAACGCGGTCAATTTATTAGCCCGTGGCGTTTTATTATGGTGGATGAGTTCCAAGATATTTCAGAACCACGTGCCCGCTTAGTACGTGCCTTGAGGGATTCCTGTGCCCCCCATTCTAAAGCGCTGGCGTCTTTATTTTGTGTCGGGGATGACTGGCAGGCAATTTACCGTTTTAGCGGTGCAGATGTAAGTTTAACCACGCAATTTAGCCAATATTTTGGCCCAACAGCCCAAAGCTATTTGGATCTGACTTTTAGGTTTAACAGTAGTATTGGGCAAGTCGCCACTCAGTTTGTCACCCAGAATCCCACGCAATTGAGGAAGGACATTCGCTCCCTCATGCAGGTCGCCTACCCTGCAGTCTCAATATTACGCCGCGGAGAAAACGAGCAGTCAAACCTAAATGAACCAAGCCCAAATGCACTGGAACAAGCATTAACGGCCATTAGTGCAAGGATAAGCGCTAGAAGTGACAAACTTAACAGCGTAGCAAGCGTCTATTTACTGGCACGTTTTTGGTTTCTGCTACCCGATAAAACCCAAGTAAACCAACTCAAGACTAAGTACCCTAACTTGAAAATTGAATGCCAATCTTTTCATGCATCTAAAGGGAAAGAAGCCGATTATGTGGTGATCATGGGGATGAAAACGGGAATGCATGGCTTTCCTTCAATGAAAGTCACGCCTCCGATACTAGATGCATTTTTACCAAAAACGGAAGCGTTTGAATTTGCAGAAGAACGTCGACTGTTTTATGTCGCGTTAACGCGGGCAAAACACCGCGCCTATGTGATTGCCGATATGACAGACGTGAGCCCATTCGTCACCGAAATGCTTACAAAAGGCTACGCAATTGAACAAGATGAGTTCAGCACCTCTTTAGTACAAAGGTTATTTGAAGACATAAAATGCGTGCGTTGTAACACGGGAACGCTTAAGCCTAGAACGGGAAAATTTAAATCGTTTTATTCCTGCTCACATTTTCCCCTTTGCGATCACAAGGAAGAAGGTTGTGAGCTCTGTGCTAGCCCAATGACCCGAACACGCTTTGCTGGCTTTAAGGTATGTTTGAATGAGAACTGTGGCCATATAGCGCCACTTTGTAGCCTCTGTGGTGGCGATATGCAGTTAAAGGATGGTCGATTCGGCCCCTTTTGGGCTTGTCGCAATTACCGCGGGCAAAACCTACCCAGTTGTACGAATAAACTAAACAAGGCCAAGTTATCGCTCCCAAGCGAGCGACCCCAAAAGCATGTGAGCTAGATGCAAGAATGCTCAACAAAAGCCTATAACAATGAGTAGCAACTCATTTTTATAGGTAGGGAATTTAGAGTAAAAAGAAGAAATAAACAACGAGGAAAAAAGAGCTGAGTGCACCAATAACCACTGGGTAAATGAGATAAGCATCTTGCGCTCTGGCAGCACGAATAAAACATAAATGAGCCAGAAAATAATTATAGATAAAAATCATAATTGAAATCATAACACCATGGCTAAAGCGTAATGTATTCATATTGAGTGCAACAATAATAAGCAATAGCCAATTCAGCAGAATAAGATACAGAAAGACCTTCTGTAATTTATCCGAGCCGTTTCGATGAAAAGATGCAGCCATTGCATATCCTATATTTTCGCCCGTAGTCTAATTGCATCAATCAAGTTCTGGACTTCAGCTTTATCACGATAAATCCAGCGAGCGCCTAAGAACTTCAATCGACCTTTAATCGTGTGTTCTCGAGTTACCTCACATAAGACTCGTGTTTGCTCAAGTTCAATATAGAATCTCCTCCCTACTGATAGTGGTTCATTGCACAAAATCCCAACACCGCCAATGCTAATATCTTTTATATTTGCAGTTCCAATCGGTGTAATAACAAACCAGCGAGTTGTTGATAAATTTACTGTCAGGCCATCGCATGCAAATGCGAGTGGCGCTCTTTTATTTCGTCTCAGGCTAAATCTTTGATGAGTTCGACGATTATCAAATTCAATAATCTGATACTCAGGGGTCGCTTCAACTTCATCCTCAGAATGTACAAACTCTTCATACAGATTCATAGTCATCCCTAACAAATGAGAGCAGGTATTAACACTAGCGAGTGTTTGCTTGGCGCTTAATTTCGTTGATTGTAACGCCACTTGGGACTGTATCGATCGGAGCGCCAATCATGCCTCTTAATAACTGTTCAGCAGAGGAGGTTAAAATAAGCGCCTCAATCCGACGATTAGCCGCCGCAGCAGTATCCGAAGTGATGTAAGGAACCTGATCAGCCATACCCGTCACCTGAATAACCTGATCGCGTTTAACACCGCCACGCTCAAGCACTCTTCGTGCTAATAGTGCTCTTTCACTCGATAATTCCCAATTAGTAAATAAACTGCCCGCATAAGGCGTTGAATCCGTATGACCAGAAATAACCATGCTATTAGTTATATTTTTTAAAATAGGCCCTAAAGATAAAAGTAATTCTTCAAAATAGGGCTGCATCTGTGCACTACCCCGCGTAAACATAAATTGATTCACATTATCGTGAATTAAGATGCGTATGCCTTGAGGCACAATAGTCACAGAAATGTTCTCAGCCATGCTCGAGCTTTGCACGACTCGATTCAATTCTCTGGCGAGCACAGTTAATTGCGCCTGAGTATCAAATTGCCCAGGGATGAGCGTACCTTCCTCTAATCCTTCTGACTCCGAACCTCTAGGCATAGAATTGGAAGGTATGATTGGAGGGGCAATAGACATATTGCCTTCTAAATCAATAATTGAAGATGACTGACTTAGCTCAAATGGATTCATTGGGCCAGTGGGATTCATATCTCCACGTAAATACTGCACTATCATGGTTCGCTCTTTTTGATCTGCGATTTGCATGATCCACAGCACCATAAAGAGCGCCATCATAGCAAGCGTGAAATCGGCAAAAGCGACTTTCCACGCACCACCATGCCCATGATTACGCTTTCCTCGCTTTCGCCGCTTGATAATAATCGGCTCATTTTTATGGAGCATTAGCTTCTCTGCCCTTCCATCCAACGTTCTAACTCGATAAATGAAGGACGATTTTCACTTTGTATTTGTTTCCGTCCCGCATCAATAGCCATCATTGGTGGTTTACCTTTTGAAAAGGTCACTAAAATAGCGGCTATGCACCGAAGCTGTGCCGATTTGCGATCAACCAGATGTTCTAATGCCTTTGACATTGGGTCAAAGAAACAATAACACGCGAAAATACCAATAAATGTACCGACTAATGCCGCGGCAACTTTGACACCAATCATAGTAATTGGGCCATCAATATTAGACATAGTAATGATAATACCGAGTACAGCAGCTAAAATACCAAAGCCAGGCATAGCTTCACCCACCTTACTAAAAGCTTCCGATGGTCGTAATCTGTCCTCTTCTATTCGATGAATCTCTTCTTCTAGGATATGCTCTAAGTCATGGGGAGATATTTTCCCAATAGATTGCACTCGTAAGTTATCAATTAAAAACTGTAAAACATTTGGGTGATTGAGCACGGCTGGGTACATTAGAAAAATAGAGCTCTGATGAGGATTTTCTAAATGTTCATCGAGCACTTTTAAGCCTTGAGATTGGATCTGAGCCATTAAAGTGCCCATCAAAGGAAATAACTGAGGATATAATTCAGGATCTTCTTTGCCCTTATTAAATAATTCTTTTAACTGCTCAAGCATTTCTTTTAATACTGATTGCGGGTTAGCAATAATAAGCGCCCCTACTCCGGCCCCCATAATGATTAAAATTTCAGCAGGCTGCCACAATGCAGACAAAGCTCCACCAGCCCAAACATATCCGCCAAACACAGAAGCTAAAATGATTAACAGCCCAACTAGTTTACTCATTACGATCTTCTCACTTTTAAACTTTAGCGCTGCAATATTGTTTTTAACTGTGAAATAGCTGATTTATGCAGCTGGCAAATACGCGTTTCAGTCAATCCCAATGCCATAGCTATCTCTTTTAAATTCAGCTCATGATGATAGTAAAGCGACAGAATTAGCTGTTCTCTTTCATTTAATTTTGAAATAACTTTGATCAAAGTTTGCTTCAGCATTAACCGCTCAACATCATTACTTCTGTCTACTGGATGATCACCGCCCAATAGTAACTCATCTAAGCTTTTCATCGACTCTGCTTGCGTCGAGTATAAACGTTCCCGATAATCCTCCGCGCTCAGCCCAAGCGCACTGGCCACTTCAAGATCGCTTGGTTCACGTCCCATCTCTCGACTCAAACGTCTAACTACATCATTAAGCTCATGGGCCTGCTGTCTAACAGGCCTAGGGCGCCAATCCTGCCGCCTCAACTCGTCGAGTATGGCACCGCGAATACGTTGCCCAGCGAAGGAAATAAATCCATTATCCAGCTCACCAGGATACCGACGTGATGACTCAAGCAAGGCCATCATGCCAATTTGCTCCATATCCTCGAGGGATAACATCACGCCGCAGTGACTGCGCATCTGCGAGACTATACGTTTGATTAATGGCAAGTATTGTCGAATAATCTGTTGTTCAGATTGACGCTCTTCGACTGGATAATCACAGGTTTGTTGATATGCGAGTTGGCCCGCTGCTGTCATGATAAGGCCTCTTACTGGATCACCATGCGAGTAAAGAGTACTTCATCAATATCTGACGGTAATTGGTTATCTGACAGCACTTTAACCATCAATATCAACGCCTCTGATTGTAAACTGTCAAGCTGATCTAAGTGGTTCAACTGCTCAAATGTTTTACGTGAGAACATCTTCATCATAGCGTTTCGTATAAGTGGATCTGACTCCAGCAACACCGTTTTCATATTGGGATTACGGCTTTTTAATGACATTTCAAGCAGCATGTAATGGGGATATTTATCCCCTGGAATCGATATTACAAACTTTTCTAATGGATAAAACTTTGCCACAGGTACAGGTTCGACTTCGGGTTCCGATGCAAAAAGCTCTGCTAGCTTCCAATCTCCACTACTTGTTCCAATCCAAAATGCACCTGCGGTCGAACTAATGAGCACAAGTAACGCTAAAATAATCTTTACTAAACGAGATTTTAAAATTGCCATGAAACGACTCCGGCACTTAAGCCAATAAATCTAATTGGGATTTCTCTCTCGCCATCACATCGACTACATTATCCGTTGTAGTTTCAGCCGCTATCGACGAGGAGAATAATGCAGTTTCCTGTTGATGCTGTTGCGATTCTCCTTGGCCAATATCGACATCAATTTGACCGCCATGATCCATTGCCAAATCCACTCTCAAACGATCTAAACCATTGAGCAATGCATCTCGAATCGCAGGATTTACTGCGTGCATTTGCACCTGTAAACGATCGCCCTCTAAACGAATATTGAGCTCAATCTTGCCCAGTTCTGGCGGATCTAACCTTAATTCAGCCTTCTTAATATGTTGATCGACTTGGAAACGAAGATGCTCTCTTAAGGGAGTAAGGATCTCCTGAGAGTGCTGCGCTAAAGAAGCCATGGGAGTGAGGGATACAGGGCCCCATTGAGTAGCACTTGCAGCCTGCGTACCCGCAACCTGCTGAGATCCTATCGCATTAATATCTTTAACTTCATGCCCCCTAAGTTCTGCCAACACACGCTGAAACACTGACGAGTCAGATTTCAAATGCTCACAATCCCCAGAGAAAGTTGCCAGCGTTGAATCCTGCGTAAATACGCCGCTCATTTTCAAGGATTCGCCACTCATACCCGCAGGCTGAGTACGACTTCCTGCAAGAGCCATAGATGAGGTCATCCCTGAACTAAATAGCGTTCCTCTTTGATCTGTGGTTGAAAGCCCAATTAAAGACGCAGGAGTTCGACCTATCGGATCCGCTTTAACAGTTTCTGCGGGAAAAATCACAGGAACAAACGGCGCTACCGCAGTCGGTGAAACGAGACTAGCCTGAGGCGTGGCGGCTAAGCCATCTTGAATAATAGGCACTGAGTTAATCTCAGTATTTAACAGTGACGGAGACAATCCCTGTGCAGCAGGAACTATAGACGCAAAAGGAGCCGAATCAATGAAACTACTATTAACATATTGATTTGAAAAAGTATCAGCATCTCTTTCTAAAGTATGTTCGCCATTCTGAGTCCACTGAGTCCCCTCTAACGGGAGAGGCGCTGCAGACAATCCGACTGGCAACCCCAACAAGGTAAATGACTCTGATTTATCTTGATCAACTGCACTTGCCACTTTAGTCATCAAGCTGGTATTTGTGCCAACAGGACGAGTTGAAAGAAGATCAGATATCATCCAAAACTCCACTTACTTGTGTTAATTGATAGGCGGCTAAACCTGGTTGTTGCGCCTTAAAGCGGCCCATTTCAGCGGCTAATTCATCACGAGCCAAGATCAACTCTTGTAGCACTTGGGAATGAACCCGCTTTAATTCTGCACGTGCCAATTTCTGCTCAATATCATGAGTCTCACCTGCCTGTTGCAGGGCTTTGATCAAAGCGATGTTCACTTTTCGGACGCTTTCCCAATCCTGAGCATCTGCATATTGGCGTAAAGCATTCGCAAAACGCGCCCACTGCTTAATTGAGATTTGTCCATCCTTCTCTGACATTCGTAATCACCTGAGTCACTGGAACTAGCGCTTCAGCACTGTTTTCGACACTGGCGCTGACAAGCTGACGGCTACAAAAGTCATAGAGACGATGTAAGCTCACGGCAACCTCACCACCATTTTCAAGGTCAAGCATAGAGTCCAAGCCATGCACGATATTAAGGCACTTATGGATACTCATTCCTTTCGCCTCAAACCTTTGGTATTCCATATGGCCAGCGGTCCGCTCTAGTTCTTCCAATAAACCATCAAGTAACATACGCACCATGTCATGGGTTGTTGCTGCCGCTACTTGTGCATCTAAAGCGGTTTGCTTGTAGGCATTAAATGGATCGTACTCATTTAACATTTTTTACTGCTTCCTATGAAAACAACTGACTTGCGGAATTAAACTGATTAATGGTGGATTCCATTGCCGTAAACTGGGTTAAATAAATCTGATACTTTTGATTCATTTGATAATCATGGCGCGCCATACTGTCATTCACACTTTTAATCTGCTTATTTAGCGCTTCCTGCTTTTGATCGATATAGCCATTGAACTGTGTAAAAGGTTTTAGGGTCTTTTCTATGCTTTTGATATAACTGTCAGGACCAGTAAACATGGCTTGTACTTTTTCTGGATCACTTTTAAAGCTATCGGTCAGCTTAGCATCATCAATTTTCAGTTTTCCGTCTCGTCCAATCTCAATCCCGATATCAGACAAACGCATGCCATTAGCAGCCGTTGCAAATACAGAATCACGTAATTTAGACTGGAGAAGGCGAATAGAGGTATCCCCCTTCAACACACCAATTTGCGCTTCACTCACTGCAGTGGTTTTGTCTTCCTTATCTTTATCGGAAGAGCCAGAGTCAGAGGTTTTAACGCCCATAGAACGAGTTAATTGATTAATTTGCGTCATTAAAGAATTAAATGAATCGACAAAATCCTTAACCGCTTTCTTATTCGCTTCAAAATCGTCTGTGACTTTAATCATGCTGCTTTCACCAGCCGCATGCACCTTGACTAATTCGAGGCTGACACCATCAACAACATTTTCTAGATAGTTACTACTGCTGGTAATACTGATACCGTTTAATGTGAGTTCCGCATCTTGTGCTGCACGACGTTCTGTCATGCCCCAATCGGCACCGTTAAACTCTACCTTCACTTGATTCGCGACACCCGATTCCTTTGAAGACAGCATAAATTCGATTTGGTTACCTGTGCGCACTAATGACGCTTGTACACCAGGATTACCCACTTGTTTATTGATCACATCGCGTAACTGAGACACAGAAATAGCCGCACCGCCATTAACCGTTGCCAAATCAATTTCCATACGCTTAGTCGGATCACTACCGACTTGAATACTGATAATACCCGACGTTGGCAACAATTCACTTTCAGAGGAATAGGCTTTAGTCAGTTGATGCGCTTGCGCAAGTTTATGCACACTCAAATCATAGTTGCCCTTAGGCGCATCAGATTTAACTGTCGCGGTCGCATTCTCGCCCGTAACCGTAGCAATTTTGCCTTTAGCTGCATCGCCACCCATTTCACTCAGCTTAGTGGCCATCTTCTTCATATTATTTTCGAGCAACGTATAAGCATCTAACTGTGTTTTGCTGGCAGTTAGCTTACCTTTGTAAAGCGTATCTTTACCTGCGCGGTCTGCGCCAATCAGTTGCTGAGCAAATTGTGCTGCATTCATACCTGAAATCATGACTACCTCCACTCGTTCTAGAGCAAAACGCATGCCAAAAACAAGCTACTGTTTTTAAATGAATTTAAATAATTAACTGGCCCCAACACAGCTAAATACTTCCGCATGAACACTTAAACAGGAAAACCATCTTCCACTTTGTGTTATCGAAAATTACCCCCCTAAAACATGAACCTTATAGGTTTCAATCTCGGGTTTAGCGACTATCGACCAATACATAAACCGTGGCTAAAATAAAAATGCCAGTCAGCGCAACTAACTGGCATTTTAGCCGTGACCAATGACATCACTTGCCCAATAACATTAACGCAATAGACCCATGACTAAACCCGTATTCTGGTTAGCTGAAGACAGTACCGTTGTACCCGCCTGAACTAATAATTGATTACGTGTCATATTGGCAGATTCAACCGCGAAATCGGCATCCATAATACGGCCGGCAGCGGCTTTAGTATTTTCAGTTACGCTGGCAAGGTTAGCCGCAGTATGGCCAAGACGGTTAATGTTGGCACCTAAGGTTGAACGTTCTGTCCCCACTTTAGCCAAGAAGGTATCAACAGCCCCGATAGCCGTATTGGCGGCTGCAGAAGTCAACAAATCACCAGTAACAGTCTTATCAATAGCACCTAAGGTAACTGACATTTGCTCTGCTCCATCCGAGCCAATCTGAAAGGTCACACCTTTGACGAGTACACCATCAGTAGCATCTTTAAATAAGTTATTACCCGCATAGGTTGTATTTTCTACAATACGGGTAATTTCTGCATTTAATTGCTTAAACTCATCATCCAACGCTTTTAAATCTGCTGTAGAGTTAACGCCGTTTGATGCTTGAGTCGCCAATTCTTTCTGGCGGTTAGCAATAGTCGTTAATTCTTCTAACGCACCATCAGCGGTTTGCAGCATAGAGGTCGCATCAGAAATATTGCGTGAAGCCGTTTCCATGCCCTTTACGTTAGCGCTCATGCGGTTAGCAATTTGCAAACCCGCAGCATCATCAGATGCGCTATTGATACGTAAACCCGTCGACAAACGCTCCATAGCATTAGTTAATAGATTATTGCTTTTATTAACAGCACCTTGTGCAACAATTGACGCGTAATTAGTGTGAACACCTAACATATCAGCTCTCCTAGAAAAACAGTTATCTTAGCTATGCCTGAATCCCGGTATAGCTCCATAACTAAGTAAGGCGACAGCAACAGCGCAAAACTAAAACTTATTAAAAAATAGATGGGATCACCTCTATAAAAACAGACTTAAATGGCATCCACAAAACGCCATAAAAAATGCCAGCAAGCTAAGCTTACTGGCACTTAAAACTAACTCAACTCGGCGTAATTAACGCAGTAGCCCCATCACTAAACCTGTATTTTGGTTAGCAGAAGACAGTACCGTTGTACCCGCTTGAACTAATAATTGATTGCGTGTCATATTGGCAGACTCAACCGCGAAATCGGCATCCATAATACGTCCAGCGGCGGCTTTGGTATTTTCAGTCACACTGGCAAGGTTAGCTGCAGTATGTCCAAGACGGTTAATGTTGGCACCTAGGGTAGAACGTTCTGTACCGACTGCTGCGATAAAAGTATCAACAAGGGCAATTGCCGCATTCGCGCCAGTAGTTAAATCACCAGCAGCCAGCGCTGCATCATCTATGGCTGTTGTTGTAACAACCAATTTTTCACCCGTTCCAGCACCAATTTGGAAGGTAACACCAGCCTCCAACTTGGTGAATAAGTTATTACCGGCATAAGTTGTATTATCGAGAATACGGGTAATTTCGGTGTTTAATTGAGTAAACTCATCATTCAGAGCCGTTAAATCATCAGCAGAGTTAACACCGTTTGCCGCTTGAGTGGCGAGTTCTTTCTGGCGATTAGCAATGGTCGTTAATTCTTCTAACGCACCATCAGCAGTTTGTAGCATAGAGGTCGCATCAGAAATATTACGTGAAGCGGTTTCCATACCTTTAACGTTAGCGCTCATGCGGTTAGCAATTTGCAAACCAGCAGCATCATCAGATGCGCTATTGATACGTAAACCTGTCGATAAACGCTCCATTGCATTAGTCAATAGATTATTGCTTTTGTTAACAGCACCTTGAGCAACAATTGAAGCGTAATTAGTGTGAACACCTAACATATAAGTTCTCCATTAAATAACGAGTAGCGGGGTTAGACCTGAGTTCAGGGATAACTAACTAAAGCGACCACACAAGCGCTTAACTAAAACCTATTTAAAAATAGAGTGTATGACACTATAAAAACTAGACTGAAATGGCATGCGCAAACACCATAAAAAATGCCAGCAAGCTAAGCTTACTGGCATTAAAACTAACACTGACTAATTGAATAAAATTAGCGCAGTAAGCCCATCACTAAACCCGTATTTTGGTTAGCTGAAGACAGTACCGTTGTACCTGCTTGAACTAATAATTGATTGCGGGTCATATTGGCAGATTCAACCGCAAAGTCGGCATCCATAATACGGCCTGCAGCGGCTTTAGTGTTTTCGGTAACGCTCGCTAAGTTAGCGGCAGTATGGCCAAGACGGTTAATGTTGGCACCTAAGGTAGAACGCTCAGTACCCACAGCGGCTAAGAAGGTATCCACAAGGGCAATCGCAGCATTGGCGGTACCACCTGTTAAAGTACCTGCGACAGTTTTAGGAATTGCGCCTAATTTAACATCCATTGTTTCCGTTGTTCCGGCGCCAATTTGAAATTTCACGCCCGTACCAGAGGTCAATACACCAGTATCGAATAATTTATTACCGGCATAAGTGGTATTTTCTACAATACGCGTTATTTCGGCGTTCAATTGCGTGAACTCATCATTTAATGCCGTTAAATCAGCCGCAGAGTTAACGCCGTTAGAGGCTTGAGTAGCCAATTCTTTCTGGCGATTAGCAATGGTCGTTAATTCTTCTAACGCACCATCAGCGGTTTGCAGCATAGAGGTCGCATCAGAAATATTGCGTGAAGCCGTTTCCATACCTTTTACGTTAGCACTCATGCGGTTAGCAATTTGCAGACCAGCAGCATCATCAGATGCACTATTAATACGTAAACCAGTCGACAAACGCTCCATAGCATTAGTTAAAAGGTTATTGCTTTTATTTACAGCACCCTGCGCAACGATTGAAGCGTAATTAGTATGAACACCTAACATAGTAGTTCTCCAGAAAATAACGATTGTTTTGGTTAGGCCTGAATCCAGGCATAACTCATTAAGGCGACATGAAAAGCTCTTCACTGAAGCCAAATAGCTTATTTTCAAAAATTAAATAATCACACTTAGGATTCGCTTCAAAAATTAGAGCAGCAGAGCGCTAACCTGTTCGCGGTTCGTATTTCCCTGCGCCATCAAAGATGTTACTTGATAGGCAAAAGGATAGGGTTGCATAAATTTATGCAAATGCTGGAGTTCAAATTTGGGCTGACTAGATGCGGTCAATTGCTTAACCTTCACCAGTAGTAAACGGTGGGATGCTTTAATATCATCAATTTGCACTGTGACTTTTTTATCTACCTTTGACACTTTAGCCAATGTCATTTTTAACTTTTCAGTATCCGTAAAATTCCATTCACGGGGATCCTGCCAACTAAATTTCTCTTCTAATGGTATATTCCTCGGCTCACCCGCGGGCAACCTTTGCCCTTCGCCGACCATTAAAATCCCCCCATTGAGCTTCATCCAAGTCTCATGCTGTGCAGTAAACACTGTGTCATTGGTCGATAAGCGGTCAATACTTATCCCAATCGAAGCTAAAACAGGCTCTATGATATCTTGTAGCTCTAAGCGATTTTTATTGGCAGGCAAAAGCAAATGTAATGTTTGCTTCTCAGTAAAAAGCGTAATCCGCTCATCGCGGTTCTTAGGTGATGTGAGATCGACTCGTCGGAACCTAAAAAAATGTAATGCCGCAGGCTGGGATGCTGAAATCAAATTCAAGTGATGATCGAGTAAACGCTTTCCTTGGTAATAAGGCCTAATCTCGATTAATTGTCTTCGACACTCCTCCGCTTTATGTAATGCATCTTCAACAACTGTGTTTTTACTGAACAAGCAGGTTTGTAGCTGTTTGTTCAGTTGACCTAGGATACTCTTGGCAGAAATCAAGCTCTGTAACACCACTTGCGATGCACTAATATTATGTTGCTCTTGAGTCACCTTAGCCCAACGTCCATAGGCTTCCAATCTATGCTTAGGTATGGGCCTCGCTTTCGGTGCACTGCGAGGCACACCTGATATCGGTGCAACATAATGAGACGTTACCGTCTGACTTTGACGTAACTGACTAAGTGACTCACCTATCCCTTTGATCATTTAACTCATTACCTACATATGATTGAAAAGGGACAGCTGGCTTATCTGTACAAAAGTTTGCTGGGTAATTTTTAATGCGGTTAATTTGACATTGAACTCGGCAGTGGCAGCGGCATAATCGAGCTCCTGCGTTTCACCTATCACTTGTTTACTAAACAACACCATTTCTTCATGGGAGCTTTTAACTAAAGCGAGATTATTTTGCTTGCCACCGAAATCGGTAATAGCCGCACCTATGCTATCTAAGGTTTCACTTAACGCTGTTTGTATTCCACTCGCGGCCGCACTAAAAGCAGGATCGCTTGGTGATAAGCTTGGATCATTTAATACGTTAATATAGTCCATTGCTTGATTCAAAATATCTTGACCAGCATTGGAGAACAAGACTTTTTCGGCGGTGACATTAGCCGTAGTCCATGAAGAGCTAGACGTTTGTACCGTTCTCTCGCTAGCATCACCTTGGTAGACGTATCGCCCAACCGCATCCTTAACTACCGCAGCTTTCTCAATCGCATTACCGGAAAAGAGATAATTACCCGACTCATCGGTGGCGTTAATATTATCCACTAACCCCTTTAAGAGTTCTTCCATTTCAGAAGCATAGGATGCTCTATCCTCTTTCGAGAGATTCGAGCTATTAGTCGCAATACTGATTTCTTTCATCCGCTGCTGCGTCTCAACCATGCTGGATAAATAGGTTTCAGCACGGCTCATATTGGTACTTAAGGAATCGATATTTTTAACATATTGCTGTACTAGTGCTAAATCACGTTGGTTATCCATTACCCGAACAACACCAATAGGATCATCCGAAGGCGATAGTATTGAAACACCTTTAGAGAGCATTTGATTCAAACGTGCCACATCATAGGTCGTGTTCTGCAAACTGTTTAAATTGTTAGTGTATAAATTTTGCATTGTTACACGCATGAATAAAGTCCTTAAAAGCTACTAAGCATAGTTTGAAACAGTTGATCTGCGGTGGAAATCACCTTCGCATTTGCCATATATGACTGCTGATAGATGATCAAATTAATCCCTTCTTCATCGGGATTCACACCACTGGTACTCGCCCATTGGGACTGCGCATCTTTTTGCAAATCTACACTTGTTTTAGCAAATGAAATCGCTTGGCGAGAAGCAGAACCTAACTGGCCAACCTTGCTGGAGAAGGATTCCGCTAAGCTTGTATTACTGCCAAGGCTAGTAAAACTCAGTTCTTTATTCGCTAGCTGTACTAAAGCTTTTAAATTTGCGTTATCGCCTTGGGTGCCATCTTTACCAAAGGCAAGTTTATCAGGCGTAAAACCGGCCGTTAGAGATAAGCTTCCTCCTGGGTTATTAGCTTGATAAGTAAATAAATCCTGTGACGGTGTCGCACCATTTAAGTCAGTGCCAGAAGCAAGAATAGAATTAAACTCAGTCGCTAACATTACCGCTAATTCATCTATGTACTGTTGCGAATCCGCGAGCTGCACATCACGGTACGTAAGCAAGGCACCTAAACTGCCACCAGCGGTTTCATCAACATTAAACTGGCTAGCACCAAATTGGATAGTCACCAAATCGTTCTTAGGATTGGTGGGATCGGGATTACTCGTTAACTTAGCGGCAGTATTTCCCGTCAATAGCGGCTCACCTCGGGCCAGCGAGATATTGACCATGCCTTGGCTATCTTCAACAACCCGAATATCTAAAATCGCCGCTAAGTCATCAATTGCAGCATCTCGACTATCTTGCAGTGCAGGGGGAATCGTTCCTGTTACACTCGCTGCCTGAATGTCGCGGTTGAAACTGGCAATAATATTAAGTTGTGAGTTGATCTCTTTAACGGATGAACCAAGCTGTCCATTGATCTGATTACGTTGCGAATCAATATTGTCGTTGATTGCATTCACTCTTTGGGCAACGGCATTAGCCTCATTAAGTACACCTTGTCGATAGGCAATGAGATTAGGTTGTTCCATAGATGAATTAAGGGCGGCGAATAATTGATCTAGGCCTTTTGAGATATTATTCCCTTCGGCACCAAATACTTGTTCAGCCTGACGCAAATAACTACTTTGCACTTTAGAAAAACCAACAGCACTCGTTGTTTGCCATAACTGCGCGACTTCGTATTGATCAGAGATCCGTCTAACACCATCAACAAACACGCCCGCGCCGGAGCCATAAGCACCGCCACCAACCGAACTTAACATCACCTGCTGACGTGAATAGCCTCCAACCATAGCATTAGCAACGTTATTTGAGGTTGCATTCAATGCGGCCATGCTTGCCAATAAGCCAGACTTACCAATGTTCAACATGCTCATTTAAAATCCTTCACAACGGGCCGCATAATAAGTGCAGGCTGCATCGCTGTTGTTGTCATCTGTTGAGGATCAAAGGCGACCGGATCTTTCTCAGACTGAAATGAACGTGATAGCTGCTTAGTCATCACGTCAGCCAAGCCCATACCATTGACTTGGCTTAAACGACTGGCCAATTCCGCATCATGTAAATCTTGATAAAGGCCATTATTGCTTTTGGAGGTTAAAGGATTATCTTCATCGGCCATAGCGTCGGTGGCTGAGCGCATTTGCTTAAGTACCGTTTGCAGGAACTGCGCCTCAAATTGTTGACTGACTAATTTAAGTGCACCTTGCTCGCCATTCGCCTTAATCAAATCATCAGCATTCAGCTTATTTAAGTAACCGCCCGTATTTTCAACTTTCATTAAATTACCACCAAATCAGCTTCTAAAGAGCCCGCTTCCGCCAAAGCTTCTAAAATTGCCATCAAGTCCATTGGTGTCGCACCTAAGCTATTTACGGCACGCACGATTTCTTCAATTGCCGTGCCCTCGGGCCAAACAAACATACGTTTGTTACCTTGCTCGACTAATACTTGGCTATCATTAGTCACCACGGTTTCCCCTGCGGCATTACCAAGATAAGCGCCATTAGGCTGGCTCACGTTTTCCCGTTCAACAATAGTCACTGTCAGATTGCCATGGCTCACAGCGGCTTTACGAACCACAACATCTCCCCCTAATACCACAGTGCCAGTACGACTATTAAACACGATTCGAGGTGAACGTCGGCCTTGGTCAATCTTGAGTTCTTCAAGCATTGACATAAAAGTCACACGCTCTCGATTCGACTTAGGCGCGTGTATCAGAACCTTGGCATGATCTTGCGCACGTGCAACATCGGGTCCAAATAGTTCATTCACAGCCCGTTCGATATTTCGGGCGGTTTTAAAGTTAGGATCCTTAAGGTTTAATATGATGTCTTCATTATCACTAAAGTTACTTTTGATTGGTGCCTCAAGTAAGGCACCATTGGGGATAGTGCCAACAGTTGGCACATTCACAGTCACAGATGATCCATTACGACCGGCGGCAGAAATACCGCCAACCACTAAGTTGCCCTGCGCTACCGCGTAAACCTCACCATCGACAGCCCTAAGAGGCGTCATTAATAAGGTTCCGCCCTGAAGACTTTTTGCATCACCAAGGGATGAAACCGTCACATCTAAGGATTGTCCTGGGCTCGCCAGAGAAGTAATAGTCGCATGCACAGCAACAGCGGCGACGTTCTTTAACTTAGGATCGGTTTTATCATCAATCTGTACACCAAACTGTTTAAGCATATTGACGACAGATTGACTGGTAAATTTAACTTGAGAGCGGTCACCCGTTCCATTTAATCCGACGACTAAGCCATAACCCACGAGTTGGTTATCACGCAGACCTTGCACATCGACAATATCCATCAAGTAGCGGCTTTGCTCTTCCGCTTGCAGTGTACCAGTAGCCAAAAGTAACAATAATAAACAACGTAGCATCAAAATATCCTTTGCTAGAGCGGGAACCATGGACTATTGAAATAGCGAGAAGCCCATCCCATAGCATTACTGTCGGCAATGGCACCTTGACCACCATAGATAATTCGGGCATCGGCAATACGTTGCGACGATATCGTATTGTCATTACCTATATCATCAGCACGTATAATGCCAAGTAAGCGTAAATACTCATCGCCCTGATTCAATCGCAGCCATTTTTCACCACGTATCAACAAGGTACCATTAGGTAAAACCTTAGAAACAGTTACAGTGATTGAACCTGATAACTGGTTTTGCTGTGTACTTGAGCCTGCACCATTAAACCCTCTCGAAAAAGAGGTTTTACCGTCAGCATTGGCCGTTTTATCACCAATATTGCCCGCAAGCCCCATACCCATATCTTGTTCTTTGTTGGTCTTGGTATCCGCTTTCTTACTCGAATAGGTTTTTTCATCTAACGCGACGGTTAAAATATCGCCCTCACGGAAAGCACGTTTATCCTTAAAAAGCGTCAACATAAAACCGGGACGATAAAGACTGCCATCCTTTGCATCTGGCAGGCTGTAGTCAATCTCAGGCGGTGCCCACTCTTTAGTGCCAGGTTTAGTCTCCTTATCTGGAATATGCGACATACAACCCGATAACAGTGCAAACCATAAAAACCATAACCAACGCATGATTGCCTCTCTAAACCGATTGATTGAGGAACTTGAGCATATCGTCTGAGGCTGACACAACTTTGGCATTCATCTCATATGCTCTCTGCGTGGAAATCATTTCGACCATTTCTTCCACCACGTTGACGTTTGCGCCCTCTAGCGCACCCTGTCTTAAAGCACCTAAAGCTTGATCACCCGCCACACCTTCAACCGCCACACCCGATGCCGCCGTTTCACGGTAAAGGTTGTCACCTCGAGCTTCTAACCCTGCTGGATTAGTAAAGTTAACAAGCGTGATTTGACCTAAATCTTGAGGTTCAGCTTCACCCGCCATTTTCGCTGTGACTACACCATCGTTAGCAATGGTAACGGTTAGCGCATCTTCAGGGATCACGATATTGGGCACTAAAGGTAAACCTTGTGACGTGACCATCATGCCTTCGCTGCTGCGATAAAACTGACCGTCACGGGTATAAGCAAGATCGCCATTTGGCTCTTCTACTTGGAAAAAACCATGACCTTCGATCGCTAGATCCAACTGCTGACTGGTATTTTGCATATCCCCAGTAGTGAATATTTTTTGAGTACCAACGACTCTCGTTCCTGCACCTAATTGCAGACCCGATGGCAGATTATTCAGTGCATCAACCTGTCCACCTGGCTGACGTTGAACCTGATAAAACAGATCATTAAACGCAACACGGTCACGCTTAAAACCTGTGGTATTCACGTTTGCCAAGTTGTTGGCAATCGCAGTCATTTTCGTATCTTGTGCTGTTAGGCCGGTTTTACTTACCCATAACGCTGATTGCATACCAATAATCCTTAAACATTGCCCAGCAGACGATTACCAGCCTCGGCCAGCTTTTCTGCACTTTTCATTAACTTAACTTGAATCTCAAATTGACGACTCAAATCCATAGATGCAATAAGCTCTGACACGGCCTGCACGTTACTCGACTCAAGGAAGCCACTATCCACTAACACACCTTCATCTTGTGGCACTGCTTGGCCATCACGACGATAGAGCAACCCATCTTGCCCCTTTTGCATTAAGGCAAAGTCAGGATTCACTAGCTTTAATCGGCCCACCTCCTCAATGATCCCGCCTTCAGAGGGTAAAACACTGACGGTGCCGTCTTCACCCACAAAGACATCTTTATGCTCAGGCAGCGCTATCAGCCCATCAACGCCTAATACAGGTCGGCCATCGATAGTCAGTTGCCCCTCGGCATTGGTCTCAATTGCACCTGAACGGGTGTATGCTTCAACACCGTCAACAGCCACACTGAACAAGCCACGATCGCGGATCGCTAAATCCAATGAACGGCCCGTAGGATTGATCACCCCACTTTGCTGGCTAAAACCACTACTCTCAGTCTGTGCCATAACCCTTGTGTTCAAACTATTACCTTGAACAGCTAAAGGCACGGCATTAACGCGCTCAAGGTCGGCTTTAAATCCTGCAGTTTCAGCGTTAGCCAAGTTATTCGCGCGAATACTTTGCGCCTCAAGAATACGAACTGCACCACTGGCGGCGGTATAAAGCATCTTCTCCATGTCAGTGTCTCTTCTTAAATGGCATTAAGTAATGCTTGTTGCATAGTCGAGTTCACATCGAGAACTTTGGCGTTAGATTGATAATTACGTTGTGCCGACATGAGGTTAACCATTTCAGCGGTCGTATCCACATTCGAGCCCTCTAAATACCCCCCCGTAACAGTGCCCATAGTGCCTGTAGATGGCGCCCCCATAATCGCTTGCCCAGCGGTATTTGTAGCCACCCAAGCATTGTTACTCACGGCAGATAAACCATTGGGATTACTAAAGTTTGCGAGGACGACCTGACCCTGTAATTGATCTTGGCCGTTAGTATAAGTGCCATACAACATGCCATTGTCATCCAGACGCACGCCTTTCAATTCACCCGAGGTGTAACCGTCTTGAGATAAGCTGGAGTTGTTATATTTGGCGGCATACTGAGTGCTTTTATCAAAATTGATATCAAATTTAAGCGGTGATGCCCCATTACCCAATGTAAGGTCGAAGGTATCCTTTGTCGTAGTTGGATCTAAAATGCCTTTTGAATCAAATTTTAATGTTGTTTGGTCTGGCAGAAGAGTCCCATCCAGAGTGTAATTAACAGTCCACTCATTCGGCGCTGTTTTTACATAATACTGAGTCACCACATGCTCTGTACCCAAAGAGTCGTAGACACTGGTGGTACCAATAGAGTGATAACTATCAATATTTTTAGGATCAAATGGCACGGCTGGGACAGCTGGAGGAATAACATCGACTCTCGCATCGAGATTTGAAACCATGCTGACATTCGTTGTGGCTTTGGCCGCTAAAGAAGCCGTTTGTACCTGTAAGTCACCCGCATTACCGGTTTGTAATCTTCCCGTCGCATTCACAGAATATCCCTGTAAACGATTACCGACTGGATCGGTTATAAAGCCTTGATTGTCCTTATGGAACATCCCTGCTCTAGCATACATGGCGCCGCCATCATTCCCCTTGAGAACAAAAAAGCCTTCGCCTTGGATCCCCATATCAAGCTGACGACCGGTATAAGTTAAGCTGCCACCTTTAGAGAAGTTTTGGCTCGTTGACATCACGCCAACGCCACCCGCCTGACCACCATTATAAATGGATGCAAATTCACTACGGCCACCGCGAAACCCACTCGTCGATGCGTTAGCAATGTTATTACTGATAGTGTTGAGATCTTGAGTCGTCGCCTGTAAACCACTTAAAGCTATGTTAAATGACATCTTAATATCCTATAAAAATAATTTACGAAACTTCAGAAATATTGAGCACAGAAACAACCCCAACACCATGGCCCATTTCAGCCATCATCATGCCGGATGCACTGGAGAAATGGATTCTCTCGATCGGTGCCTTAATATACGTTGGCGCAACTAAACTATTTTCACCTAGTGTCGCCTTAGCTTTGATTTCATATTGGCCTGCAGACAACCCCAGCTCAGCTGGATCGATAGAGAACCGAACATCACCAACATCCTGAGCACCGAGTTGAATAGTGCTAACGACCTGACCTTGTGCATCGATAATTTCAAGATCTAAGCCTTCAGCTGCATTCTCTAAATACACTTTGCCTTCAACCGCTTCACCATCGAGCTGAAACTCAGACACAGGCACCATGGCATTCTTACCAATCAAAGATGCCGACTGTACTATGCCCAAATTTTCCATCATGACCATTTGGCTTGATTGATTCTTCCGCATTCCCTCTAAGCTTTCGACCTGCGAAAACTGCGCTAATTGAGAGATATACTCAGCACTGTTAAGCGGTTTAGTGGGATCTTGATTCTTGATTTGCGCGATCATTAAGGTCATAAATTCATTCTTTAATGACGCAGCATCATTCCCTGGAGCCGCTAATGCACCTGCTGGATTCTGAATCGAGTTGTTACCAGAGCGAGCCAATTCCATTGCTATTTATTCCCTAGTTGCAATAAACCTTGCTGCATAGAACGCGCACGATTCATGATTTCAACACTGGTTTCAAATGAACGACTTGCCGCCATCATGTCGGCCATTTCTTCAATCGTGTTCACATTAGAGTAAGCGACATAACCTTGTTCATTGGCAAAGGGATGATTCGGCTCATAACGCATATCCAATGGGGCATCCGCTTGGACTATCTCACTCACTTCAATCGAAGCACCAATCGCACCTTGTTGAGTCGCATCATAAATAGTCGCAAATACGGGTTTTAATGCTCGATAGGCCGACTCAGGGTTTTCGGCGGCAGTTCCAGCGTTAGCTAAGTTACTCGCGACTGTATTTAAACGTATGGTCTGAGCATTCATGCCAGCACCCGCTATTTGATAAATATCGCCAAATGACATACAGGCTCCTAACGACCTTCAATAGCAGACTTTAGACCGGCTATTTTCATGTTTAAAAATGTCAAACTCGTTTGATAATCCATCGCATTCTGTGAATATCTTGCCTGTTCCTTACCGAGTTCCACGGTATTATCATCGGCAGAATTTTGATAAGGCATGCGATAAGCGAGGTTGTACTCTTGATTCATCTGCATGCCTGCTTCAACTTGCTTCATGGCCGCTTTGAAATCCAAATCTCTCGCTTTGTACCCCGGAGTTTCGGCATTGATTAAATTACTCGCTAATACCTTGCTTCTCTCCACTCTAAAATCGAGTGTCTGAGGATGTATTCCTAATGCTTTATCAAGGTTGATAGCCATCTCAACTCCTAGTACTGTATGCGTAATTAATTTAGATGGTCGAGCAGCTTACAATTAGCATGCCAATATACTTATTCATATAAAACAGTTGGTTAAATGAAATCGCTATTGATATACGGAAAGTTCTTTTCCCTCACTTTCTTACTGAGCATAGGGTTACTTCCGCTCAATGTGCACGCGAAAGGGAAGATCACGGCGACAGAACAAATATCTCAGCAAATGACAAACTCCGTAGCCGCAGAGATAGCTAAGTGGCAACAATCGCAAGAGATCAAAAAAGTCAGCAAAAAAATCACACTGCACATTCCTTCCAGCACAGCCAAGCTAAAAACGTGTAGCACGGCGCTCCAAGTCGAGGCTGCTAAAGGGCTCCCATTCGGTCGGATCCAACGAAAAATAAGCTGTGCCTCTGAAGGCTGGTCACTCTATGTTCGGGCCAAGGTTGCTCTCAGCGCCTACATTCCTGTTGCCAACAAAACGCTTAAGAGAGATGAAGTTGTCACATCAGAAAATCTACAATGGCAAATGCTGCCCTTAACTGCGTCAGATCAAGACATTATTACTGATGAAAAACACATTTTAGGGCAAGCGGTTGCCAGAAAAATAATCAAAAACAAACCCATAAGAGCAAGCAATTTAAGTGCACCAGAACTCGTGAGCATAGGAGATGAAGTGATTATTGAAGCAGTCAGTGCCACCTTTTATGCCAATATGATTGGGATTGCTATGGATGCGGGTAAACAAGGTGATGCCATTAGAGTGAGGAATAGTAGTTCAGGGAAAATCATTACCGCCTACCCCATAGCTAAGGGGAGAGTTGAAACCCGTTTTTAACATTCAGGTCACCTGAGGATAAATTTAAAAATTTATTTTAGATTTATCCTATTTAGGTCGCCTATATCTAATATCTAGCCATTTATGACGATGAACATCTATGGAAATTAATAAAATTAGTAGTGCCTTGAGCACTGAGTTCAGCACGAGTAAGAGCGCTAATACGCCCAGAAAGCCCGTTGAATCAGAAAATCTATCAACGCCAACACGACAAGATATTAGTCACGACTGGCAATTGTTAGAACAAACCCAGAAAGAGTTACATACCATCTCCGACGTTGACACAGATAAAGTTGCTGCTATACGTCAGGCTTTAAGTAATGGCAGCTTTGAGCTGAGCTTAGATAAAATTGCAGATAAGATATTGATACAGCATGGATAATAGTCAAGTAAATAAGCGCGAACTTGTTCAAAGTTTAATTCGCGATATTCGTCAAGATCTTGAGGGATATAGTCAATTAAAATCAATGCTTAAGCACCAACGTGAATTAATGCAACGCAGGGATAATGATGCGCTCTTAGCCCATAACGAGCGTCAAACTGCACTGTGTAACAAGTTAGCTTTGAGAGCCAAACAGCGAAGCGAAAATCTCGCGACACTAGGTTTTAATAGTGACAATAGTGGCATGAGACGCTTAATCACGGCGCTACCTGATCACCTAAGACCGCAAATAAAAATGTCATGGGACAACTTGCAGCTGTTAGTGAAAGATAGCCAAACAGCCAATGAAACCAACGGCAGATTGCTAGTAATACAGCAAGAGACGATTAACCGTATCCTGAATCAAGATGGCCAACACCATGAAATTGATTACGGTGCCAAACGCTAATCAAACTGAATTATTGAGAGTTACCAAAGCCCTCGCTAATGGGACATAGTTTAAAAGGTGGCTCTCAGCTGTAATGACACAGCGCTTATTGGCCTTTATTCTTGTAATAGAAACCCGCCATATCATCAACAACAGCCTGTTCACGACGTGCCACTTGTGCTTGTTCTTGTATACGTGTTTGTTTTTCAAGCCACTTCAAACCTTGCTGACGCCCTAATTGCTTACGCCATAGGCGATCAATACGCAGCTGTTCCTGTTGTAGAAAGACCTCCTTTTGAGCTAACTTCACCCGCATAGGCTCTAACACTTGCGCCATACTTGCGGAATTTTGCCAGAGCAAAACATTTGAGCCCTCTTTCGCACCACGATAAGTCAATATCATTTGGGCTAAGGCTTGATTTTGTTGTTGATTTAGTTGGACGCTTAGGCTGGAATCATCGCGTTTTTGCCCTAACTGCGCTAATTTCTTTTCAGCTTGAACACGTAACTTAGAGAGATGACGCTGGCTCATATCCCATAACTCCCATCAACTGTTCCAATTGCACTAAACTTTCAGCCAAATTAACTTTACTGTGTGTAGTCTGGCGTAAAAATCGTGCCATTTCTGGATACACTCGCACAGCAAGATCCATTTCAGGATCTTGGCCCGCTTGGTAGCCACCTAAAGGTAATAAGTCTCTGACCTCATTGTAACGACTCAAAAGATGTCTAAAGATCTGACTCTGTTCAATACTGCTAGAGGTCGCTATGTGCATGGCTAAGCGGCTCACTGACGCATTAAGATCAATCGCAGGGAAATGTCCTTGCTCGGCCAATTTACGACTTAGCACTATATGGCCATCTAAAATAGCTCTCGCTGCATCTGCAACAGGATCCTGCTGATCATCACCCTCGGCCAATACGGTATAAAACGCGGTTAGCGTTCCCGTCGGATGTTCACCATTGCCCGCCATTTCCACCAGTCTAGGTAACTGTGCAAACGCCGATGGCGGATAGCCTTTGGTTGCTGGAGGCTCACCTAAACTCAAGGCGATTTCACGCTGTGCCTGAGCATAACGAGTCAATGAGTCGACTAATAGCAACACTTGCTTACCTTGATCTCTAAAAGCACAGGCAATGGAGTGGGATAACCGCATTGCACGTAATCGCATCAGCGGTGTGGTATCTGCAGGGGCTGCAATAATCACAGCCCGTTTACGCCCTTCTTCACCGAGTGTTTCTTCAATAAACTCCCTGACCTCACGGCCACGCTCACCAATTAAGCCAACCACCACGACATCTGCTTCAGTAAAACGAGTCATCATGCCTAATAACACACTCTTACCCACACCAGAGCCCGCAAAGAGCCCGAGTCGCTGGCCTCTACCAATGGGCAACAAACTATTGATGGCGCGAATACCGACATCTAGCGGCTGCCGAATAGGCTGGCGCAGCAAAGGGTTGTAACTCGTGTGAGATTGCGGGACTTGTGAAACACCGGTTAAATCACCCAATAAGTCGAGTGGTTGTCCAAGTCCATCAAGCACCCTGCCAAGCAAACCATCACCAATAGCAATTGTTTGCTCATCCGTAATAGGCAGCACTCTGGCACCTGGCATCAAGCCCTGTGTAGGCTCAATCGGCATAAGGCACAATACGTCCCGATGAAAGCCAACGACTTCAGCCTCAATTAAACGACCATTTCGCCCTTCAATCTGGCAACGATCCCCCATGCCAAGCTGACAGCCAACAGCCTCAAGCAATAGACCATTGACTCGAATAAGACGCCCATAAACCCTTGCAACTGGAACCTGAGGCCAATCGTCATGAAATACATCAGACTCCAATCTCAGCCTCATTCAACTTGGTTTCAACCTGCTTCATGCAAGCATCGAGTCGTGTCTCGACTGAAGCATCTGCATCGGATTTATCACTCACAATTCGACAACTGCCCGCTGAAATACTGCTATCAGCGATGAGATTCCAGCCACGGATTTTATCTTCCGAGAGCTCTTTTAATTTAGTCACGGCACTCGGCTCTAAATGGATTTTGATATCCGCTTGGTCATCGGGCAACGCACTCAAGGTTTCTTCAACGAGTTTAAGAATTTGTTGTGGCTGCAGGGTTAGCTCGCAGCGAATCACTTGTTGTGACACTCGGCGTACTAATTCAAGGATCAAATTTTGCTGTTCACGAACCTGCTTTGCATGACCATCTTCGAGTAGCTCTCTCAAAGCACCTAGCGGTACGAGTAAACTGTTGAGCTGCTCATCGATGGATGCTCTACCCGCTGACTGCCCATCTAACCGACCTTGATGAAAACCAGCTGCATGTCCAGCAATGCGCCCTTCTTCTATGCCAGCCTCATAACCCGCACTCTTACCTTGAATAACACCTTCGTCATAACCCTCATCGAATGCTTGTTGATAACTTTGAAAATCACTGCCCGCATCGGAATTTGATTCCACCGCATCGTGTAATGCAGGAAAACGATAACGACGAGCGAGATTGGTATTTAGACGCCAACGAGAATGCTTGTTTTCCATTAAACAACGACCTGTTCTTCAAATAGCTGCAATTCAATTTCACCTTCTTGCATTAATTGCTTCGCCAGTTCCATTATCTCTTTACGCGCCCCACTCGCTCGGCTAACAGGTACACCACCTAACGCTTCTATTTGTGTTTCAATCGCTGACGACATGCGTTTAGGCAAGGCATTGAGCAAGGCATCTTTTAATTCAAAATCAATGCCTTTTAATGCTAACGATAAGGTTTCAGAAGGTACTTGTCCTAATAAGGTCTGCAACGTTTCTTGCTTTTGTCGCCCAAGAATAATGAAGTCAAACATGTTATCGGTGACATCAATCGCCATCTGCTTATCATGGAGTTTGATCATTTCCATCAGCTGTTCTCTGTCACCTTCGAAGCGATTGAGGATATCGGCAACCTGTTTGACACCCGCCACTTGCGTGTGACTTTTCTCCATTGCCATCAACATACAACGCTCAACCAGTTCTCGCAGTTCCTCAACAACGTTGCGGTCTAATTCGCCAAGTTGCGCAATACGAACAAGCACCTCATCTTGGCTATCACTAGGCAACATTTTTAAGATTTTAGCGGCACTTTCTGGTGGTAATAATCCCAACAATACCGCTTGCAACTGGCAGTGCTCATGGGTGATTTCACGGGCAAGTAATTGGGGGTCAACCCATTCGAGACGCTTAACGAGCACTTTAATCTCATCACCATAAATGCTATCGATAAGACTTTTAGAGACTCTGTCTCCCAAAGCGATATCGAGTGTCTTTTGTAAATAGGACCGTGAGGCTCTGGCGATACCCGATTGTTCTTTATAGCGTTGGAAAAAACGGCTGAGTACTGCCTCGGCTTCTTGCTGGGTAATACTCGATAACCGCGCCATTTTATGGCTTAAGTGTTGCACATCGTTACGATCCAAATGCGCCATGACCATGGCAGCACCTTCTTCTCCCATACTCAGTAATAACATGGCCGCTTGGGCGTAATTGTCCATCTTAATTTCGATTGAATTATTCACCGTCTTTATCGCCTATCCAATGAGCTATCACTTCTGCAACACGCGCGGGTTCTTTGTTTGCGAGCAAGGCTAAATGCTCCATTTTAACGGTCAAAGGTGAGCCGGGCTCGGGTAAACCTTGACTGCCTAGCCACTCGGCACTCGGTAACTGATGTGCTTGATTTGGTAAAGTTTCGGCGGAATGCCCATCGAGTGCTGCAGCGGAAGCGGCACTTAATGCAACGGGCTCAATTCTAGGCGCAGTAATTTGAGCGGTTCGGGTCAAGTGCTTAACCAGCGGCCTTAATACGAACAAAATAAGTCCAAAGCCAAGGATGCCGCCTATGATGTAGCGTAAATAAGCTTGATAATTTTCTGATTGCCACCAAGGTGACGGCGTAAATTCGACAGCGACGGTTGGGGTAAACTCAAAGGCATTAATGGTAAAACTATCACCTCTCGCCGCCGAAAAGCCGATGGCATCCTTAACCATATTGCCAAACTTAACCAGTTGGGCCTCTTCATTAAATGCTCCTTGACCCGTAGCACTATTAATAAGCACTGAAACTGAGAGGTTTTCGAGCTGCATTTGTTGATAACGAACATGACGCACAGAACGACCAACGTCATATTGACGACTTTCTTCCTGCTTCAAATTACGGGTCTTATCATTCGTCACCTCTTTGCCTGCTTGGGGTGGCTTATTACTTAAAGCTCCGGGAATTCCCGCGGCAATAGTATTACTTGAATCATCGACACTCGTGCGCTCTTGAGTCACGACATTTTGCGGATCGAGTGACTCCTTAGTTTCTTCCACCTGATTGAAGTTTACTTTTGCAGTCACCCGCACTTGGAAATTATCTTGACCAAGCACAGGCTCGAGCATAGAGGCGGCATTAGCCACTAAGCTATTCTCAAGTTCACGCGTGTACTGTAACTGCTTGTTTCTAGACTGGCTAAGGTCTTGATTGCCTGAAATGTTCTCACTTAAATATCGACCATCTTGATCGACAACTTTGATATTACTGGCCGTTAGTCCAGTCACACTGCCAGCAACCAAATTAACAATAGCCTCAACTTGTGTTTCAGAGAGTCGAGTATTCGGGTCTAGCTGTAGCATGACGGAAGCCGTCGGCAGTTCAGGCTCCTGACGGATAAACAGAGTTTGTTTAGGTATCGCCAAATGAACTCTTGCGGCACGGACCGACTTTAACGACATGATAGTGCGAGCTAATTCACCTTCTAAACTATGGCGATACTTAGCTTGTTCCATAAATTGACTCGTGCCGAGCGCGGTATTGTCGAGTGCCTCCATACCCGAAGGTACTTTCGCTTTTACCCCTTTTGCGGCCAAAAGCATACGCGCATTACCGACTTGCTCTTCTGCAACGAGGACTGCCCCAGTATTTGCCTCTAGGCGATAATCAATGCCTTCTGCATCCAAGACATTTAACACTTGAGAAGTATCGACATTTTCTTGGCTGCCATATAAAGGTCGATACCCTGCAGTAGCAGTCCATAACATCAACACTATGACACTGGCGACAACCACCGCAAGTAAAGCTAAGGCGATAACCTGACGATCACCACGGTTAAAACGATGCCATTTTTGGGTCATGCCAGCAATGAATCCTGACGAAGATTCAGTCCCGGTAATATCCTGACCTGATTGAACAAAAGTGGTAGACATTCACACAATTCCTTAAATAGGCATCTTCATTACATCGTCAAATGCTTGCACGAGACGATTACGAATTTGGAGCATAGTCGCAAAGGACAAACTGGCCTTTTGCGAAGCCACCATAGCACCGACGAGATCATCGCTTTTTCCACTATCGACAGCAGCCATCGCCATAGAGGATTGGTTCTGATCTTGGTTAACGGCAGAAACTTTACTCTTAATCAAGTCAGTGAATGACCCATAAGCCATACCATTATCGGCAGGGTTTGAAGTGATGTTGATCGCCCCTTTAGCCACTTCACGATGAATGTTTAAGGTTTCCATTAACATATTTGAGCTAACAATCGCTCCATTAGACATATTCCATTCCTATTACTTTTTGATTGCTCTAAGCTGCTCGACCCGCTTGCTCTAATAACATTTCAATATCAATACCCGCTTCACGCATTTGGACGAGGCGATATCTTAAGGCTCTAGTCGTCATCCCTAGCGCCTCTGCACTTAATGTGCGTTGCCCATTAAAACGTTTAAGTACATCAATAATATATTGAAACTCTGCCTGCTGTTTTGACGCTTTAAGCCCATCTGAGGCGCCTAAAGGCTCCAACTCAAGCATCTCTTCTTGAATGTTTAACCCGAGTTCCGCAACTTGAATCGCCTGACCTCTACGCATCACTAATGCACGTTGAATACAATTCTCTAGCTCTCTTACATTTCCGGGCCAATCATAGGTCACGAGCACTTGCCTTGCGTGCTCACTGAAATAACAGCGACTTGAGCAATCAGATTGGCCATATAAATTTAAGAAATGTTCAGCTAGAGGCAGGATGTCAGCCTTTCGTTCTCTTAAAGGCTTAATTTTCAGAGGTAAAACATCTAATCGATAGAACAAGTCCTCCCTAAAATGTCCAAACTCCACGGCTTGTCTTAAGTCGCGATTGGTAGAGGCAATGACTCTGATATCCAGTGGTATAACATGCTGGCCACCAAGTCTTTCGACTTCACGCTCCTGTAGCACCCGAAGTAACTTCGCCTGTAACGGCAAGGGCATTTCACCAATTTCATCGAGTAATAAAGTACCGCCATTGGCCTGCTCAAATTTTCCTGCCTTATCACAAATGGCACCAGTGAAGGCACCTTTGACATGCCCAAAGAGAACGGACTCTAGAATACTTTCAGGGATGGCAGCGCAGTTAATCGCAACGAAAGGCTTATGTGAACGGGAGGAGTGACGATGAATATAACGAGCAAGCGGTTCCTTACCAGTACCACTTTCACCCAATAATAAAACACTGGCCTCAGTAGTTGCGGCGCGATGGGCCAACATCAACAATTGTCGACTAACAGAAGCCGCGACAACCAAACTAGAATCAGGTAATTCTAAACGGTGTAATCGTTGAATTGAGGCAAGTAACTGCTCAGTTTCTACGGGAATTAATAGATAATCCTGTACGCCAGCTCGCATTGCTGCGGCTGCCAACTCACCTTGCTCTGGTGCTAATAACGCGACGATATTACGGCCAGGAAAACGGGCAAGATAGGACTTCACATCACAAGGACTACAATCCGATAAGTTAACGATAGTGAGCCAAGGTAATTCCATTGCATCACTCCACAGATAAAAATCCTCATGTGTTATTTTGCATGCAAGTTCCGCAGATATGTTTAACCCTTCAATCCGTATACTTAGGCCACCCACTCACTAACTCCCTTTCGTTTACAGTACATTAAATAACACCTTAATTTAGACCCATAAGTCTTTGTGTTTGAGTGTATATAAAAGCTATTACTACTTACTTATCCATCTAGATGAATGAGCAATAAATAACTCAAGCCATTAAGAACAGTAAAAACAAATGCGGAAGCGAAATGCGGAAGATATATTTCCGCATGTAATATCAAAGCCAGCGATAGAGAACTACACACAATGAGTATCCACATTGACAATGGCTAAGGATATGCCCTCAACTAAATAAGGTTAAAACGTGTTCTAGTGCAATCATCGATAAGAAATGTGACCAGCAACAAAGTTCAAGGTATCACCGAATTATATGAATCAATTGCTATCAACCATGAAAGTTCTAAAAGAAAAACCGCAAAAAAGTGATACATATAACTTAGGACTGACTTATACCAAATATATTTGTAAAATAATATATGACAATGATAAAAATACACCATCGATACTTTTAAAATAGTGACAAAATTTAACCACCAATGTTTAACATTAAATAAACCACAAAATATAGCGCACAAAAAACAATTAAAATCAAAGACAAACAGATTTGCAACACAAAATCATCATTAATAATCAATATGTAAATGCTGACATAAATATTGCCCGCCAAAATATCGACAAATGTCAAAATAATATCTAACCGCCTTTTTATTGACGCGAAAATGCAAAACCTAAAGCATTAATATCTTCTTACACAATCTCAAAACAAACATTTTGTTCACAACCAACTTTACCCTACAATTCCATTCACATATATTTCAGCATTTCTTATAATTATTATTGAATACTTAAGCCTTATTAACTTATCATCCTCGTCGTTTAAAACAGAGTCGAACCTAAAGTTCAACGCTTAACTGTTTTAAGAAATTCATTAATCCTTAACGATAAAGAAATAAATATTTAGGCACTCTGTTTGTGTATGTTTTTTATGCGCCAACTGAATCACGGAGGTAGCCAAGCAGCATTCTAGTAGTAAAAACACGTTTAATAGGAAGAACAATGAAGACGACGGCGAAAGCTAGGCTTATAAAATCAAATTCCAATGAAATAATTAGACCTATTATGCTAGTTCAAGAAAAGCTAGCGAGAACGCGATTATTGCAACAGCTAGAAAAGCTACATCGTCCACTTATCGATGCCATAAATAATATCCTATCTCCGCTACTAAGACAGGGTCATCCCGCTGTTTCGGGGTCAACGTTAACAGAACCTAGAACACCTGTCGTTCCAGAACATTGCTATGCATGGTTTGTATTAAAACATCATCAAAATACCCTCGGTTATTGGAGAATTGATCGCTGCACGCTCGATCAATTGGCGAGTAATTATTACGGTAATACCTCAACACCATTAAGTTCTCCTTTGAGAAACCCCAGCCAATCTGAATTTAGATTAGCCAAAAAGTTGCTACTTTCCGTAGTGGAGGAGCTACCTAATAGCACGATCGAAACCAATAATCTTGAAGTTGAGCTCATAAAAGGCCATATGCCACTCGCAGTATCGGCAGTATGGTCGTTCAACTTTACCAATGGCCCACTAACCCCTCCAATGCTCTTTTGTTTAACTGAGCATTTACTGGGGCATCTGGCCGAACAGCCTAAGAAATCTGAAGTATCTGCGGATTTACCCGCAAAACTAGCCGTCTGGCTAAAAAGTCTCCCCATAAAAATGCAGCTGACATTAGGGCAACATAGCATCCCGGTGCAATCACTCAGCCAATTAAAAACTGGGGATATTTTACCTATTAATCTCTATCCAAAAACCTTGTTATCAATCGGAAACACACCGCTATTTCATGCCTCTGTGCATAGTCATGAAGGACAGATGGTAGCGAAATTGACCCAAGATATTTATCAGCATGAGGAGCATGACATTGGCTGAACAATCTATTTTATCGGATGATGATTTTCTATTAGAGGACGATATTTTCTCTGAGAGAGCATTTTCAAAGCCGGACACCCATAACCGTAAATTGAAAAATAATAATTTTTTTCAACAACTTCCTGTTCAAGTTACTCTCGAACTGGCCAGTGCTGAAATGTCTTTAGGCGAACTAAATCGTATGGGAGAAGGTGATGTTATCGCACTCGACCGTATGGTAGGTGAGCCGCTGGATATCAGAGTAAATGGTGCACTATTAGGAAGAGGCGAAGTCGTAGAAGTGGCAGGCAGATATGGCGTACGTTTGCTGGAAATAGAGAGCATTACTCTCGATGGGACAAGTAACGAATGATAGTTCGGGTATTGTTACTGGCGATTCTATTGTTTGCTCCCCAAGCCCTCGCATCGGAAGGACTGACCTTATTCACACTGGATAGCGCTCAAGACAGTCAAGCAGTTAACATTAAACTCGAAATTTTAGCGCTCATGACGGCAATTAGTTTCTTGCCCATCATGCTGATGATGCTAACCAGTTTTACTCGTATTATCATTGTATTAGCAATTCTCCGACAAGCTCTCGGACTACAACAAAGTCCCCCTAACCGAGTGCTTGTTGGGATAGCATTAGTACTCACTATCTTTATTATGCGCCCAGTGGGAGACAAAATTTATAAGGAAGCTTATTTGCCCTATGACCAAGGTAAGATCGAATTGATGGAGGCTGTCTCAATAGCCAAAATCCCTTTAACTCGATTTATGCTGGCGCAGACAAGAGAAACTGATCTTGAGCAAATGCTGAAAATAGCTAACGAACCCACACACATGAAAGCAGCAGAGGAAGTCCCCTTTTTTGTCCTTATGCCCGCATTTGTACTGAGTGAACTCAAAACAGCTTTCCAAATTGGCTTCTTACTTTTCTTACCTTTCTTAGTTATCGACTTGGTTGTCGCAAGTGTCCTCATGTCTATGGGGATGATGATGTTGTCACCGTTAATTATTTCTCTCCCATTTAAACTGATGGTTTTTGTATTAGTCGATGGTTGGGCTATGACGGTAAGCACCTTAACCGCAAGTTTTGGGTAGCTAGATGGACATCAATGAACTGACCTCGCTCTTTGCTGACTCAATGTTTCTCGTCATCATCATGGTTTCTGTGTTGGTGACACCGGGACTCATTCTAGGCTTAATCGTTGCGGTATTTCAGGCTGCGACACAGGTCAATGAACAAACCTTGAGTTTTCTGCCAAGGCTTATCATTACTCTACTTATGGTTCTGTTTTCAGGCCATTGGCTCATACAACAGCTAAGTGATTTATTTGACAGGCTGTTTATGAATATTCCTCATATTATCGGTTGATATGCTTTCCCTCACCTCAACCGAACTCAGCATGTTAATCGGCAGCCTTTGGTGGCCATTCTGTCGGATCATGGGGGCATTTATGATAATGCCCTTGTTAGGTAATTCCTATGTGCCTGCAACAGTAAGAATTTTTCTTGCCTTAAGTATTGCAGCGCTTATTGCACCTATGCTGCCACCCGTTCCTGCTGTCGATGCGCTCTCGCTTGGGTCATTATTTTTAGCCGTTGAACAGCTACTTATTGGATTCATGCTCGCACTGTTTTTAACGATTTTAATCCATGTGATGACCATGCTTGGCACTATTATGTCAATGCAGATGGGCCTCGCAATGGCGGTGATGAACGATCCCGCTAATGGCGACACCAACCCCATTCTCAGTGAATGGTTACAAATCTTTGGTACATTGATTTTTCTGGCTCTTGACGGTCATTTAGTCGGGCTCAACATCATTGTTGATAGCTTTCGTTTATGGCCAATTGGGAATGGGATTTTTGACTTACCGCTAATGGGATTGGTTAGTCGAATGGGCTGGCTATTTGCTGCATCGCTGATGCTCGCCATACCCGCAGTACTCGCTATGTTAATGGTTAACATCACTTTTGGTGTATTAAGCCGCGCTGCGCCGTCATTAAACATCTTCTCGCTCGGGTTTCCCATGACCTTGTTGATGGGCTTGATTTGCGTCTTCCTTTCGTTAAGCGGCATTCCAACTCGTTACAGTGATCTGTGCTTAGACGCATTAACTGCCATGTACCAATTTATCGGAGGGATCTCATGAGTAAAACGCCCCAACAAGATAAAACAGAAAAAGCTACACCGCAGAAAAAGCGTAAAGCGAGGGAAGAAGGCCAAGTTCCACGATCTAAAGATCTTGCCTCCGCAGCACTGGTTGTTGGTTGCTCTGTCATGCTGACCAGTAATGCGGATTGGTTTGCGACGAGAGTCAGTGGATTAGCTAAATACAATATGCTGCTCACCCGAGCAGAGTTAGATCAACCAGACATCATGATGCGCCATCTTGGCGCCAGCCTAGTCGAAATGCTAAGCATCTTAGGGCCACTATTCATCATGGTTGCTCTGTTGGCCGCAGTTGCAGGAGCCTTACCTGGGGGGCCGATATTTAATTTTGGAAATGCTAATTTTAAGTACAGTCGTATCGATCCTCTTGCCGGTGTCGGAAGAATATTTTCCGCTCAATCTCTTGTTGAGTTACTCAAGTCATGCCTAAAGATTGTGTTACTGATCGGAATTATGTTGGTTTTCTTGAATGGTCACTTACAAGAACTACTTAGCTACAATCAACGCCCTATTGATGAAGCGGTTCGTGATGGCATCAATCTACTGTCGCAAGGCATGTTTTATCTTGGTACTGGGCTGCTCGTGATCGCCTTTATTGATGTGCCTTACCAATATTGGCATAACAGCAAAGAATTACGTATGTCACGTCAAGAAGTAAAAGACGAGCATACCCAGCAAGAAGGTAAGCCAGAGATTAAAGCTAAAATCCGCCAAATACAGCAACGAATGGCTCGCTCTCGGGCAGATACCACCATTCCAAAAGCGGATGTTCTATTGGTTAATCCTACTCACTATGCCGTGGCATTAAAATACAATCCTGACTTAGCGGATGCGCCTTACGTCATCACTAAAGGCACTGAAGAACTCGCCCTCTATATGCGAGAACTCGCTAAAAAACATGATATTGAAATTATTGATATCCCACCGCTCACGCGGGCTATTTATCATTCAACGCAAGTCGATCAACAGATACCCAGTGCCCTTTTTATCGCCATAGCGCACGTATTAAGTTATGTCATGCAAATAAAAGCATCTCGTAAGGGCTTACAGCAGAAACCTGAGCCTTTACCACATTTTTTTATTCCCCCTAATTTACGTCACGATTAAAGGATTGCTTAACCTATGAATTGGCTTTCTCGCACCTTTTCAGGAAATTACAGCTATATCGGCATTCCAGTCATGCTGCTCGCTATTCTGGCAATGGTGATTTTACCGCTGCCTGCATGGCTACTGGACATTTTGTTTACATTTAACATCGTCCTTGCCGTCATGGTGCTGCTGGTGAGCGTCTCGATCCGGCGACCATTAGAGTTTTCTGTATTCCCAACCTTATTGCTCCTTGCGACCTTAATGCGTTTGACCTTAAACGTTGCATCGACGCGCGTAGTACTCATTGAAGGTCATGAAGGAGGCGATGCTGCGGGTAAAGTGATCCAAGCCTTCGGTGAAGTCGTTATTGGCGGAAACTATGTCGTCGGTGCTGTTATCTTCTTAATTCTAATGATTATTAACTTTGTTGTAATCACTAAGGGTGGCGAGCGGATCTCTGAAGTATCGGCGCGATTTACATTGGATGCCCTACCGGGTAAGCAAATGGCAATCGATGCCGATCTCAATGCCGGCACACTCACACATGAACAAGCCAGCCTACGTCGCCAAGATGTCGCCAGAGAAGCAGACTTTTATGGTTCCATGGATGGAGCCTCAAAATTTGTGAGAGGAGATGCCATCGCAGGACTCTTGATCTTAGCCATCAACATTATTGGCGGGATCAGCATAGGCATCTTTATGCATGATCTGGGTGCTACAGAAGCCTTTAAAACCTATGCGTTATTAACCATTGGTGATGGCCTAGTTGCACAAATTCCATCATTACTACTCGCCACTGCTGCCGCAATTATTGTGACTAGGGTATCCGACGCAGAAGAAATGCCGACCCAATTGAGTCGACAGTTACTGGCTAACCCGAGAACCTTAGCCACTGCAGCCATTGTGATGGCGATTCTCGGTATCACCCCAGGCATGCCAGCACTGGTATTTTTATCTTTTGCAATACTACTAGGTTTTGCAGCGTGGAAACAAAACCAGAATAAGGCCTCCTTTACTGAAGAGAAAACTGAAGAACTCATAGAAACCAGCCTGACAGAACCTTCAGCGCCAAGCTGGGAATCCCTGCCTTTTACCGACATCATCGAAGTACGATTAGGCTATAGATTGGTTCATCTAGTCGAAAAAACCAAAGGAGCAGAATTACAAAAACGCCTAACAGGGATCAGACGTACTCTTTCAGAACAAATCGGATTTCTGCTATCGGAAGTGAGAGTGCGCGACAATCTAGCCTTAGCACCACATGCATACCAAATTAACTTTATGGGCACTCAAGTGGCTATCGCCGAATTAGAGCCTGATCTACTGTTAGCAATAAAAAGTGGTCCTGTGTACGGCAAAATTGATGGGATTTTAACCAAGGAACCCGCTTACCAAATGGATGCCATTTGGATTACGCCTGAACTAAAAGCCAAAGCACTCAATTTAGGTTATTCGGTCGTCGATAATGCCACTATCATTGCCACTCATGTCAGTAAGTTATTGCGCGAATCACTGCCTGAATTATTGCAACATGATGATATTATGCAATTAACTGACAGGCTCAGTAAGCAAGCCCCCAAACTGGCGGAATCACTCAGTACCTGTTTAACCCCCATTCAGTTACTCAAAGTTTTCCGCTTGTTACTCAAAGAGCAAGTGCCGCTAAAAGACATACGCACCATAGCAACGACCTTGCTGGAATGCAGCGAGCAAACCAAAGATCCCGTTCTACTCGCCGCCGATGTGCGCTGCGCTTTACGCAATAGTATTTTGCATCAAATCGCAGGCAGCAGTCCGCAGTTGAATGTACTTACGCTGACCGCAGAATTAGAACAAACCTTAATGACAGCGTTAAATCAATCGCAGCAACAGGGCCGAGTTGCATTGGATAGTTTCCCTATCGAACCTAATCTACTGGCGCAGCTACAACAAAGAATGCCCCAATTACTCGCGGAGACAAAAGAGAAAGGCTATAACCCTATCCTACTTGTTTCACCGCAACTCAGGCCTTTCCTCGCGCGTTACGCATTAGCATTCGCCCGTGGACTGCATGTTTTATCCTATAATGAAGTCCCTGAAACAAAAGAACTTATGATTGCGGGACAACTAGGGTAATCAAACGCATTAAGCCCTATCGCTTTATTAAGTTTTCATTGTGCAAGAAGCATCAATGACAGAATGCTAACCGGCGTTCGACATTGGTGCCACATGCACTTAGCACTATTTTACGCAGTCAGGATGAACAGATTGGGAGCTAAGCTTAGCGCTTAATAAACGTTAGCATTTCGGTATGACCAGACATTGCGCTTATCACTTCATTCATTTTTATATCGACGTTTTAATCAAACTTTCACAATAGTATGAGCTGCATCAGGTGCTAGGAGACAAATGTCCTCTGGCATTCCCTCTTCCCTCCCTATAATCCACGCCATGACTTCGTAACTCGGTGCTTGAGCCTCTGGTTTTGGCTGCATGGCGGCACCGTTTCCTCTCAGGAGCTAGCTAATGAATATACTCGTGCTAAACGGGCACCCCAACTTAACTCTGTCTGTGGCCAATGCCAGCATACTTACCCTTGAAGCTGAGCAACCGGGCTGGCGTATTAATTCTGTGGCTCAATTTGATGGGGATACCGCCACGGAGCAGCAACAGTTGCTCGATGCCGATGTGATTGTGGTGCAATTCCCGCTCTATTGGAGCACCTACCCCGCCGTGCTCAAACATTGGATTGATGAGGTATTTACCTATGGTTTTGCCTTTGGCCCCAATGGTAGCCAGCTCCAAGGTAAACCTGTCCTGTTTTCTATCACTGCAGGGGCGACTGAAGACTCCTACAGCGAAACAGGCTTTAACTTTTTACCCTTTAACGTATACCAACAAGCTTACGAACACCCATTTCGCGCAGCCGCTGTCGAGATTATCGATACCATTATTAGCTTTGAGATGAACTCCACTGCCGCCGAAGGTGGCAATAAGTCCAACACCCTTTCCCTTGCAAAGGCCCACGCTGAGCGTGTGATTGCAGCCATTAATTCATATAAGGACCACTCAGTATGATCCAGTCCATCCTCGGCATTTTTGTACTCTTAGGCGTAGGTTTGCTGTTTTCTGACAACCGCCGTTTGATCAGCTGGCGTGCCGTTATCGGTGCGTTTGGCATTATCATCGCGCTAGCTTTTTTTGTACTGGCAACCGAGATTGGTGCCGATGTGCTGCTGGCCGTATCGAATACCGTAGGCAAAGTCTTTGGTTATGGTACTGAAGGGATTAAATTTGCCTTTGGCAGCTTAGTCAATTTCAGCGTTGAAGGCATAGGTTTTGTCTGGGCGTTACAGGTATTACCGCAAATCATCTTTACTGCCGCACTCACCTCTTTGCTGTACTACTTAGGCATTATGCAGTGGTTTGTGTTAATTATTGGCGGCAGCTTGCAAAAGGTGCTCGGCACGTCACGGGCGGAGTCAATGAATGCGGCGGGCAATATTATTCTCGGCCAAACCGAAGCACCGTTACTGATCAAGCCCTACCACCGCGTCCTCACCCGCGCACAAATTTTTGCGGTGATGGTCGGTGGATTGTCTTCAATTGCTGGCTCCATTTTAGCGGGCCTTGCGGGGATGGGCGTTGCGCTTAACTATCTGATTATGGCTTGCTTTATGTCAGCGCCAGCGGGGTTGATGTTCGCTAAGTTGCTTATCCCAGAAACCGAGCCAACCGTTAACGAAGTGCCAGAATTACCCGATGATGAAAAGCCCAGTAGCTTTATTGATGCCATAGCCAAAGGCGCTATTGCTGGTATGGGAATCGCTGCCATCGTCGGCGCAGTCATTATTGCCTGTATTGGTCTCATGGCCTTGTTGAACGGCGGATTGGGTGCGATTGGTGAACTGTTTGGCATGCCAACCTTAACCGTGGATATGATCCTCGGCACCTTGTTTGCGCCAGTAGCATGGTTGATTGGTATTCCATGGGCTGAAGCAAGCACAGCAGGCGCCTTCCTAGGCCAAAAAATCGCCATGAATGAGTTTGTTGCCTTCGCCAATATGGGCAATGTGGAACTCTCTGCACGTAGCAATGCCATTATGACCATTGCCCTTTGCGGCTTTGCCAATATCGGCTCAGTGGCCATGGTGTGTGGCGCCCTGAGTCAAATGATACCGCAACGCGCGGGGCTGATTGGTCAGCTCGGGATGAAAGTACTGCTAGCGGCGACGTTAGCAAACTTGATGAATGCTGCAATTGTCAGTTTGTTTATCTAAGTTTTCCCTTCGCGGTAGCCCGATACCATTCGGGGCTACCGCCAAGCTAAGTAATTGATAAAGGTCAACAATGAGTATTCAACCCCATATTCTCGTCGCGCCCCATCAAGTCAGTGAAAAAGCCGTCGTCTGCGGCGAACCCAATCGAGTCAACCGCATCGCGGCGCATCTAACGGATGTCGAATCCTTGGCGGATAACCGCGAGTTTCGGTTAATGCGTGGCCGTTATGGCGACACTATAATCACCGTTTGCAGCACAGGTATTGGTGCTCCCTCGGCGATCATTGCCCTTGAGGAACTGTATCAATGCGGTGTTAAACAACTTATCCGCATCGGCTCCGCCGGTGCGCTACAACCGCAGATAGCGATAGGTGATGTGATTATTGCCGAGGCCGCAGTGCGTGATGATGGCGGCTCTGCCAGCTATGTAAAGCCCGGTTTTCCGGCCTGTGCCAATCATCGTTTGGTCGGCAAACTGCAAGCATACTGCGCGCAGTATCATATTATTGCCCATAGCGGCGTAGTGCGCTCCCACGACAGTTTTTATACCGATCAAGAACAGGAGCTCTGCCACTATTGGCATCGCCAAGGCGTGCTCGGTGCCGATATGGAAACCGCTGCGTTATTCACCGTCGGCCGACTGCGCCAACTTGAAGTGGCGGCAATACTAACCAACGTAGTGCTATTTGAGCAGGATGTTAAAGCAGGAGTTAATGACTATGTTGCATCGTCCAAAGCAAGCACCCAAGGTGAGCAACATGCCATTTTAGCTGCGCTCAACGCACTGTGTGATTAGAGCTTGTTGAGGTTAATTAGCAGTAAGCCTTGCCGCTAAACGCAGCATCCAGATAACCACCAAGTCATCCTCTTAATGGCGCAGTCAATGCGCCAACATTTTCACTAAAGCTCACACTCACACCGACCTGTCATAACACACGTTTGCAGCGTCACAACAACGGCGACACACAATGCGATCGACCATCTACCGCCGCCAAAGTGCCAGCCCTCACGCAGGGATTTACATATTTTATGATCGAATGAGTATCAATCCTGCAGCGAAATGCGTACCTTAATCGCATCAATATCCAAAACTATCATCAACATGCAGTTACATCCTGAACTCTCTAGCCGCTTTGGTGACACATTAAGCGAGCAGCGCGAACTCTTTAAGCAGGCCTTATTTCAGTGCCAAACGGCCAGCCGCCAATTTTCCCCCGGTGATATCATGTTGCAACAGGGGCAAAATGTGCGTGAGCTTTATGTCGTGTCCGTAGGAAAAGTCGCCATGTATACTAGCGCCCACAATGGTCGGCGCTTTCAGTTAGGTGAGCTAAATTGTGATCAGCATATTTTTGGCGAAATTGAGTTTTTTACCAAACTGCCCTGCCAGTGGACAGTGATGGCCGAAGATCAGATGGAAGCCGAGGTAATTTGTGCCGCCAAACTACAGCAATGCATCATCACGCAACCGCAATTAGCACTCTTTTTTGCCTCAGCGCTGGCATGGGATTATCAAGACTCAATGGCAATCTACACCAACCGCCTATTGCACCCCATTGCCGTCAATATTGCCCTCGATCTGCTACAACGTAGTCAAAACAATATCGCCCTCGGAGCCTTTAACAAAGTCGAGCAAGAAGCCGAACGCTTTGGCACCAGCAGTCGCGTCTACCGCCGCGCACTCAACTCTCTCATTGAACTCGGCCTTGTCGAAAAACGCGATCAGCAGCTGCATATTATCGACCCTAAGGCGCTAGTAACTTTTATTGCGGAGTAGATCAAAAGAATGCTGCATCAAGCATAGGGCTATGCAGGGATTCACAGGCAAACCACCCAATTTGCATAAGCTTTGCCATCGACACACTGCATCAATCAGCGCATTTATCGTTAAGGGCGATAAATCCAATCCTAAATATGGAGAGCCATTATCCCAGCGGGTGGATCTAAAAAGTGTTAGATTTTGATAATGAGTGAATCAGACTTGCCTAGTCTGGTTCACGCACTGAATACCGTCATTTTTCATTAGCTTTGGGCTAACATGCTTTTGCCCCATACGGTCTTACTCTCATGCAAACAGCAAATTTGGCACTGTCCAGTTGATAAAATTTTATAATACTACAAAGTATCTAAAGAACGTCGACCTCACCAATCCACTCAATAGGCAGCAAAATGTTTGCAGGTAAACTGAACGAAAATATTCGTAATAATGATTTGGTTCTTCACTGTGTAAATGTGAAAATCTTTCAAAAACTTATTGGTGGAATGGAGCTTTCTGGTCATGGCACCATAAAAATCAATGAAGTAGGCACATTATATCTAGAGTTTATATGTACAGAAAAACATAACGCACCGAAAAGTCTTTTCGGTGAGCGTTTTCCTCAAGATGCTTTAGATAAATCACAATCACTTCACTTGGAAGCTCTAACCGTCGACGGTGAATTATTTGAAGCTAGTAATTTCTTCATGGAAGTATCTTATCGTCTTCACAATTTACCGGCGGTTCAATATATTTTTTTACCATCAATATCATGTAAAAAAACAGCGAAAGAAGGTTATTACGATAAGGAATCAGATTATTTATATTTCGAGTTCGTAGAAAAATTAGACATACCGTTCAACAAGTCTAATACGTCAGAATCCTCACTAGGAAGTGCATCCGTCAGCTGGAATCAAGCAGATATTAAAATGGAAGGCTATCTAGTGACAATTATTCATCATAAAGACCATACATCAGTAGTTGTTAAAGGCATTTTTGATATAGATGTTGTAAGAGAAAGCCTGAAATTCTATATCGGTTTTTCAAGTGGATCTATGCCACAGTTAGGCTATATGGATGAACGGAAAGGGACGGAATGCATAAAAAGATTATCAAGTATTAATAATACAAGAAAACAACAGACAGCTGCATCGCCATTGGTCACTGTACCACATGAATATCACTATAACCTTTTTAAGTGTATTACAAAGCTATATGCTGAAAAACACAGTAGATTTGAAAGTATTGTTGCTCAATGGGAACGTGTCTGGTTCGCTTCGCAGTCAAAAGATGAAATTCTCTCATTGACACTGTCTGTCGCTATTGAAGGTGTGCTAAATGATATATACATACCGTATATTAAATCTTCACAGGACACAGCAGAAGACAAAATTGAACATTCATTCATCAAAAATGAACTTAGAAATACAGCGTTAACAGACCAACAGAAAAGTCGTATTTTAGGAAGTGTTGCTAATTGGAAGAATATAACCTCAGCGAATGCCTTTGATCATTTAATTGAGAAAGGACTTTTTGAAAATAAAGATAAGAGTGACTGGACTAAGTTACGTAACCGTTGTGCACATCCTAAGTTAATAGCTAAAAATATTGAAGACGAAAAGGCTGAAATAGAACTCATAACATCTTGTTTAAATATTTTATTTCGTCTAATTTTGAATACACTTGAATACACAGGAGATGTAGCATATCTAATACCTAGACAGTGGCCAAAATTATATTTATTCGAGCACTGCAATATATTAGATTAGTCTTTACCGTGATTAGTTATGCTCTGGTATTCAAACCGTTCGCATTCCTAATGCTAAAATGTCCATAAGTGATTTCTCGCTTGTTTGTCGGCTGAAGGGCCGTTTATGCCATACATTTGGTAATCTACAATGACAAAAACAGAGTTAGTGAATCACTCTCACCAGACTGATTCACGCCCCCCTAAAACCCGCCATCGCGCCTCGTTTTTGGCTCTTTGAGGGCGGTTTTCCCCTTAAGATGAATCAAATCTCCAGCGAACTGATTCAACGTCAACTTGATAAGGTTACAAGGTCAAAATAACGGGCTAGCCATCTTAGCTTCCTGTTGCTTGTAGCTCAGAACAATCAGATAGCCTTCCTTCTATTTGACTCCATTTATGTGACTGGTACTGCAAAACCTGACTATTTTAGTCGGGTTTAGTTGTCATAGTTAAAAGCTGCAAATAATATGAATGTAAATTTATTGCTGCTCTGGAGCTACTCATGTCTGCTACTTCTGTCTCAAAAGATGCACAACTCCCACCCCATGGGTTTAATTCTCAACACAATCATTGGCTAGAACGAAAAATAGGTGAACTAGTGGCAGAAGACTTTCGCCGCGCACATGTGCTTAGTCAATTTGGTATCGATTTTTGTTGTGGCGGGGGTAAATCACTAGTGGTCGCCTGTGAGCGTGCAGATGTAGATCCCGCAAAAGTGGTTGCTGCGCTGAATGCCGCAACACTTACTGGTGGCAAAGAAGATGAATTAAATCAATTACCCTTAGATCAACTTATCGAATATATAGAATCAACGCACCATCAATACGTGCGCGAAAAAGCCCCTTTATTAGTCGAATATTCTGAGAAAATGATTCGCGCTCACGGTGAGCACTATGCCGAAATCGTTCCCTTTGCGGGTTGGGTACGAGCCTTAGTTGAAGACTTAATGCCACATTTAATGAAGGAAGAAAAAATACTGTTTCCGGCGATCCGCGCCATGAGTCATGGAGAGCAGGTTGAGGCTTGCTTTGGCCATATTGGCAACCCCATCAATGCGATGCAACATGAGCATGAAGAAGTCGGTTTGATTTTGCAAAAATTACACGAACTCACTAACGACTTCACACCACCTGAATATGCGTGCACTACATGGCGTGTTTGTTATGCCACTCTGGCGGAATTTGAGGCGGACTTACATCAGCATATTCACTTAGAAAACAATATTCTATTTCCTAAGGCATTGGGTCTCACCCAATAATTGATTAAATGTTTATCCCGTAGCGGCTCCAAATTACGGATTATCCGCTTAACATTGAGGCTAGACCTAAGTCTGGCCTTTCAATTGTTGACGTGCTACAACAAGTCATGTGTCGCTGACGGATAAGCTGCCATGACATTTCAATCATTTGCACTCGATGATATTGCCAATTTACACGAATCGGCCCAAGTAGAATTTAAACTCGCAGGTGGCCGCGATGGCCAAGGTCAATTACCCGAAGACATTTGGGCGACTTATAGCTCTTTTGCCAACACTTTGGGTGGCGAGATCATCCTAGGGGTACGTGAAGAACGTGGCCATTTCAGTATTGAAGGCATTCCCAACCCGCTTCCTGTTCTACAAGAATTTTGGGAAATACTCGATGACCCGAGTCGCACTAGTCACAATCTTTTAGCGATTTCAGATGTGCAGATTATTGAAATTATGAATAAAAAGCTGATTCGTATCCGCGTACCGCTGGCGCCTGAGCAGCTCAAACCTATCTACGTAGGCAGCGATCCTTACACTGGGAGTTATTTTAGAGTGGGAGATGCCGACATGCACGCGAGCCGTCGGCAAGTCAATCTACTGCTACGCCGCGCCCATCTTTGCATGAAGCAACTCAAGGCGCGTTAATCCAGTAAATCTAACATCCTGTTATTACTTTAAAAACCTGCTAATAGATAGCCGCCCATGGCCGCAATCGCCACGCCAGTAACGCGCATTAAATTGCGTTGCCCTGTCATCCGCTGCATTCCAAGGCCTATCATTACGCCGCCTAAATGGATGACTGCTGTACCAAATAAAAATCCTAGGGCATACAGGACTGGGCTGGCCAATTCCGGCATTTCAGCGCCGTGGGCGTGACCATGAAAAATCGCGAATACACCCACAAAGGCCATGGCGAATAACAGCGGGATTTGACGGTCGAAGGCGATAGCAAGACCGAGCAACAACACAGAAAGGGCAATACCTATTTCAACAAAGGGAACAGCAATCGCATATAAACCTAAAATCCCGCCCACTAACATAAAGGTGACAAATGCTAAGGGGACAGTCCAAATCGCGCGGCCACCGAGCTGGGTGCTCAACATGCCCACACTCAACATAGCCAGCAAGTGATCGAAGCCCAATACGGGATGATTAAAACCCGACATGAAACCGCCACCTGAATGGATCTCATGGGCCGATACCGGCGCGATCCAACATAAAGAGAGCAGTAATAACAACCCGATACGCGCCATAAAATAGCCTTAGTCAGTGACTTTAGTGATATAAAACTTAACTTTAGTGCAAATTTGGCTGGCAAACCTTGATCTCAATCACCCAAAGATACAGATTAAAAATGCACGCTAAGTTAGTTTACGTCGATAGCCAATACTTTTGTCAAAGCGTCGAGGGAGGCTATTTCTAAATGGGGCAACAAGGCGGCTATCGGTAAGGAATCGACTCGACCAAAACTGGGATTTAGCCACACAGACTGGCACCCCGCCAACCGAGCACCACGAACGTCTGCATTCATGCTATCACCAACATGCAGTAAGTGTTGCGGTGCAATCTTTAACCGCGAGCAAGCTAATGCGAACATGTCTTTAGCGGGTTTCATATGCACGCCATTACCTGGATGCAACACAAACTCGAAAGTTTCCCCTAAACCAATCCGCTCGGCGTCCACATTGCCATTGGTGATCCCGACTAATCTAAAATGCTGCGATAAGCGCTTGAGTAATAAGAGCACTTCGTCAGACACTTGAAAATGGCTGCGATAAAAATAAAAGCATGCTAATCCTTGCTCGGCGCCGCGTTCGGCTTCAGTCGCCGAATATCCTAATTGTATTAGGCCTTGGCGAAGCGTAGCTAAACGGGCGGCGCTAGTATCGTGGGCGAGCTCACGATTTTGCTGCAAAAGTTGCAGTTTTAGCCTGCGCCAATCATGGGGTTGCCACGCCTGCGATAATGGATAAGTCTGCAACAGAAACGTCGCCAGCTCAGCTTCGGCATTTAAAATATGCGGCAGATTGTCGTACAAGGTATCGTCGAGATCGAAACTGATCGCTTGAATATGTTGAGGCCTAAGATAGCAACGCATTATTTATCCTGTGTTTTTTTCGCTCTAGGATGGGCGTTATCATACACCTTAGCTAAGTGTTGGAAATCCAAACTGGTATAAATTTGTGTGGTCGCTAGGTTCGCATGACCCAATAATTCTTGCACCGCTCGCAAGTCGGCGCTCGCTTCTAACATGTGAGTGGCAAAGGAATGACGCAACTTATGGGGATGTACTCGCACCGATAATGCCTGCTCTTGACCCCATTTCGCCATCCGCGCCTGAATACTACGATGGGAGAGTCGCTTGCCCTTTTCGGTTACAAATAAGGCGTTATCTTCACAGGGGATCTGCTTTCGGCAATTGAGCCAATTCTGCAGCGCAGCAATCGCCAAACGACCGACAGGGACGATACGTTCCTTATTGCCTTTACCTAAGACTCGCACTTCTTTCAAATCGTATTGCACACTGAATAAATTAAGCGCGGCGAGTTCTGCTAAACGTAAACCACTGGAATAAAACAACTCCATCATGGCTTTATCCCGCAGACTCAAGGGATCTGTGCCTTCAATGTCGAGCAAGTGACTGATGGCATCGACATCGATATTCTTCGGCAGCGGTTTAGCTTGTTTGGGAGCACTTAAGCCTTTGGCGGGATTAAGCTCAATCACACCTTCGCGCAGCAGAAATTCACCCCATTGTTTTACCGCAGATAAACACAGAGAAAGCGATCGCGGGCTTAAACCTTTGCGGTGCAATTTGGCTAACACTTGCTGCCAATGCTCGCGGCTCACATTGAGTAAATGCACGCCTTCGGGCAAGAGATCGCTACCGCGATTAAGCTCATAAAGGTAATTCCGTACTGTATGGGCAGACAACTGTCGCTCGGTACTCAGATAACGTTCAAAGGTTTGTAACCATTGAGTATTTAATGCCGACACTTCGCCTGTTTGCGTACTCATATCGGTTTCCTCGTGGGTTTTGCTAAGCTTTGGGTGAGCACTATAGCTCAACGACCGTTACAGCTTGGCAAGCATATGCGCCAGTAAACGCCGCAACTGTTCCAGCAGCATGTTATCCATATCTGGATGAAAATGGGTGACATCTTGGCTAGCAATGGCAAAAATCACCGGGTTGTCTTCCGACAATTTAGTCAGTGCCACCGATCCCACTTCGCTACCAAATAACCGTTTGGCTTCTTGTTGCGTTAGCCGACCAAAATAGTGACCTTTATGCAGTCTTTGATCCCATATTGCCTTCATATCAGCATCGAGAACGCTGATCAAACGCACATGGCTGAAATTAAACTGTAATTTTAAACTGTCGGCCAGCACTTCTTTGAGTGACACTAGATCGGCACAATTCAGTAGCTGGAAGGATAACTCAGTATTGAATTGGTAAATTTTCTCGTTGCGCGCCGCCATCGTTAACAGACTGGTGATCTCTTCTTCCAACTGGCTGACTCGCTGGCGTAGCATTTCTTGACGACGTTCCACCAAAGAGATGGCGCCGCGCTCCAGATGGGGCAGACGCATTGCCAGCAATAGCTCAGGATAGCGATTGAAAAAATCAGGATTATCCAGCAGATACTCGCGAATAATCAACTCATCAAAGGGCACATTCGTCTGCGGCATCAAGGGCTCTGTCATAACTGAATTTGTCCATCGTAAACATGCTGCGCTGGGCCCGTCATCCACAAAGGTTTCCCCTCGCCTTCCCAGTTGATGGTTAAAGTACCGCCGGGTAAATCCACCCGCACTTGCTGGCCGAGCTTCCCTTGCACTTGACCTACAACCACAGCTGCACACGCGCCAGTGCCACAGGCCAAAGTTTCGGCCGCACCACGTTCATACACCCGCAGCTTAATGTGGCCCGAATCTACTACTTGCATAAATCCCACATTCACACCACGGGGAAAGCGCTCATGCTTAGTGAGCATGGCACCAATTTCAGCAACAGCGGCGCTCGCCACATCTTCAACGTCGAGCACACAATGGGGATTGCCCATAGAAGCCGCGCCACATAAAAAGGTTTGCAGTGGTGTTTGCAGTAAATAGGTTTTTTCGGCTTTCTTGGCTTTAAAGGGGATCAGACTTGGTTCAAGAATAGGCACGCCCATATTCACGGTAACTGTACCGTCTCGCTCTAAACGCAGAGTCATCTTACCTGATGAAGTACTAACACGGATTTTACTCTTATTGGTCAATCCTTTATTGCGCACAAAACGGGCAAAACAGCGGGCGCCATTACCGCATTGTTCGACTTCAGTACCATCGGCATTGAAGATGCGATAATGAAAATCTAAATCGGGATCATAAGGCGGCTCAACCAACAGTAATTGATCGAAACCTATGCCAAAGTTACGGTCGGCTAAACGGCGGATCTGCTCAGGCGAAAAGAACACGTTCTGCGTGACCCCATCGACCACCATAAAATCGTTACCCAGTCCGTGCATCTTAGTGAATTGGATCAAGATACTTATCCTTTAAGCCGAGGCGCCGCTCATTAAGTATGAAACCAAGCGCCTGAATCAATATAATTTTTCTAGTTTACGGCAGGAGTTGCTCACCTTGCCAGAGCTGAGACAATTTTTCTCGCTCACGCACTAAGAAAGCGTGCTCACCATCGACCATGACTTCAGCCGCACGAGGACGCGTGTTGTAGTTAGAGGCCATCGCAAAACCATAGGCACCACTCGAACGCACAGCAAGTAAATCCCCTGCCACTAAAGCCAGCTTGCGATCTTTACCTAAAAAATCACCTGTTTCGCAGACTGGACCAACAATATCAAACTCATAGGCCTCAGAGTCCCTTGGCACGACTGGGATAATATTTTGCCATGCGCTGTAAAGTGCTGGGCGAATTAAGTCATTCATCGCGCCATCGACAATCGCAAAACGCTTGTCGCTGTTTTCTTTCAGATAAAGCACCTGAGTAACAAAAATCCCCGCATTGGCGGCAATCGCACGGCCCGGTTCGAAGATCAGCTTAAGTTGACGGTCGCCCAAACGCGCTAATATGGCGGCGGCATACACATCAGGGTGCGGCGGGGTTTCAGCATCATAGGTCACACCTAAACCGCCACCCACATCAAAATGCTCGATGACGATACCTTGTTCAGCCAGACGATCGATCAACGCTAGCATACGATCCATTGCATCGAGGAAAGGTTGAATTTCTGTCAATTGCGAACCGATATGGCAATCGACACCTTTCACTTTTAAATGTGGCAAAGCATGGGCACGGGCGAAGACAGTTTCGGCCTCATCCATAGCGATACCGAATTTATTTTCTTTAAGACCAGTCGAAATATAGGGGTGAGTACCCGCATCCACATCGGGATTGACTCGCAAGGAAACTGGCGCCACTTTACCTAAACGACCTGCGACCAAATTTAACTGCTCAAGCTCGGCGCTCGACTCGACGTTAAAGCAATAAATGCCCAGATTAAGTGCCTGTTCCATTTCGGCCGCAGTTTTACCCACGCCAGAGAACACCACTTTAGCGGGATCGCCGCCCGCTTCAATCACTCTTGCTAACTCGCCACCCGAAACGATATCAAAACCACTGCCTAAACGTGCTAACACATTCAGTACGGCCAAGTTCGAATTAGCTTTAACCGCGTAACAAATCAAATGTGGATGATCTGCCACGGCGTTATTAAAGGCATGCCAATGGCGCTCTAGCGTGGCGCGGGAATAGATATACAGCGGCGTACCATAGGTTTGAGCTAAGTCGGCGACCTGGCAGCCTTCTGCGTGCAGGGCATTTTGTTGGTAGAGAAAGTGATCCAATGTCTGATTCCTTACTGCGCTTTATCGCTGCGATAGTGATGATAGTTATAGCTGCTATTATTGTTGTGTTTTTTGTACTTCGATGGCTCGAATTTCGGTTTTAATCTCTTCTACTTCAGGCTCAGGTTTAGACGCCTCAACCTTTTTAGGCTGATTCACCTCTGTGGCCGGAGATCGATAGAGGGGGCCCTTCTGGCCGCATGCAGTAATGAATAGGCTACCAAGCAATAACAATAAAAACAGTCTCATTTTTCTCAACATCTGTGCATCTGGTGACTAATGGCCTTATAATCGCACCCATCTTGACGAAAGCAAAGGACAGAAATGCATGGCCATGACAGATACAGAATTTCACCAGCTCGCCGATGACATGTTCCAAGCCATAGAAAATGCGATTGAAACTGCGATTGATGATCAAGATGCCGATCTTGATATCGATGCCAGTGGCAACGTATTGCAATTAGAATTTGTTGATGGCTCTAAGATAGTGATCAACAAGCAAGAACCTTTGCATGAGATTTGGGTCGCCACACGCTTTGGTGGATATCACTTTGGTTTTGTTGAAGGTAAATGGATGGACGGACGAAATGGCGGCGAGTTTATGCCATTCGTGCAAGAGTCTATCGAGCGCCAAGGCGGCATTAAGCTTAGCTTCTAATCTAAGCCTGTCGTAGTGCAAAACCGTAATAGTGCAAAACAATAATGGGAGCCTTAGCTCCCATTATTTATGTTAAAAACCAGCTAAAACTCAGTGTCTTGATCGCTAACATCGATACCGAAAGGCGCCACCGTTAACTCTCCGGCTACCCGCACTAAATGGAAAAATTGCGGAATATTAAACCGCGCCCGTGAAGCATAATGCTCATCGAACACATAGTGATGGCTCACTTTATTTACCAACTCGGCCATGTTTGATCCCGCCTGCACGTAATGGCTTAGTTGATTTTCCTCATCGAGGATAAATACATCCAAGTTATCGACCCGTTGGCGTAGAAAATACTGAATAGCGCCTTTAGCCGCATAGTTTTGCACCACTTTCGGCATACTCGAAAAGGGATCGTCACCTAATTCAGGCCGCGGCAATAGTACAAGATGACTGCGGGATAACTGTTGATAAAATGACTTGGCATCGCTCAAGTCCTGATAAGCCATACCTAAAGGATTAAAAAAGATCCCATAGCGAGTACGACTTATCTGCAGTGGCTGCACTAAGGTGCTGGATTGCTGCACTTGTTGGCACAAACGCATGGTTTGTTTTAGTAGATTTTTCACTGCTAATTTAAGCTGTGGGCGTAACTTCTGTGAACAGCTGATCACATCCATATCCACAGGTAAACTGGCCCGTCTTAGCCCCGGCGTTACAAAGGCTAAGGCTTGCAATACCGCGGTATCGCCTTCGAAGCGATGACACTGCCATTCACCCCAACTATTCAAGCAAATCGCATCTAACGCACCAAGCATATTGGCTTTTTTACGCCCGAGTGAGAACACGTTCGCATTCATCACATCGACCATCATTTCCTGTCCTTGCCATTCAATGGTGGGATCGCAATCCAGATTGAGCACGAAAATCAGCTTACGAAAATGCCATGGCTGGCATAAGTCACGTTTAGATACACGCCAATCGTGGTCGATAAAATTCAGTAACCGCTTAGAAGCTTCGGTAAGCCGTTTCGACTTTGCCTTACTCTGACCATATTCATGCCATTGAGTACTCGGCGTCGAGATCCCATTTAAACATGCCCAAATCATTAAGGCTGAAGGGGTTTTTCCCTTACATATTGCCGACTCGCCTAACAAATTTTGTGGCTGAGGCCCTTGTCGATACAGATAATATTGACGCTCGCGGGAGCTTGAGACCATAGTCACTTCGGACTCAGCGACTGAAGCACTCCACAGCAGATTCAGCTTAGCGATTTGGTCTTCATCTTGACTAAAATAGGTATGCAACTTGCGAGTCAGCATTCCCAAATCTTCAATCCGCAAACCTTCATTTAACTCATGTGTCGATGCGAAGCGTAATAAGGTTTGGTAGCTTGCTAATAACAGTTCATTCAGTTGCTCGTTAAACCAATTGAGCTGGCCACTATGCCAATGTTCACAATTGTCTAAAGTGCTAATCAGACTATCCGGCCATTGCCAATCCTGCACCAGCTTTTGCAATTTAGGATAACGCCAATCTTTGCCCTCTTGGGTTCGACTCAAGTGCACGCCACATTTTAAATAGAAGCAGCGCCGCACTATCTCTAGTCGGCGAGTATCATTCTGCTTAAGTAAATAGGTTTCGATAATCTCATAGATAGAGTAATAGGCATCATTCGAAGTCGAAAAATCACCGGCGAGCGTTTTCTGCCATAAGTGATCACAAAGCAGAGTTGAATGGGGATAATCACTGGCATAAGCCTCGAGTAGCAATACTTTAATCAGTGCCTTATGGGGCTTTTCTAAGCCCTTGTAGAGCTGCCATAACGAAGCACCAAAGTACTCACTCGCAGGTAATTCATGTACATCGCCTAAGGACAAGAGCGCAGGATTGAGTTTAGCGTCTGGCCACCATGCAATCGTTTTACCCGCCAAACGAATTTGACTGCGATAAAACTCTTCAAGTAATAACCAATGTTGCATACTACCGCTATGCTCATGGGCCATTGCTGATTGACATCCACGAACGGCTTTACCGCCACAAAACTGCTGCGGATGAACTAAGTAAAAATTCACCTCAAACTGATACTCGGCAAACCAAGCAGTCAATCGAGTCGCTTTAATCTTGATTAGCGCCAAATCCTCAGCACACAGATCGGCCCTATGTACTAACCAAACATCGACATCGCTCTTGGCATTTTGGCCAAAACTGCCAGTACTCCCCATCGCATAAACGCCTTCAAAGGCATTGATATCCGCTTCTTGAGTAGTAAAAGGCAGAGAGAACACATCGCAGGCCTGGGACTCAGTCTCACCAACCTGATACTCGTTGATTCCACAGGGCGTATTGGCGGCATGATAGCCAGGATACTGAACACCGTTCTGGTGAATTAAAAAAGGGATCAAATGGAATAAGTGTTTTTGTAGCGGCGATAGCAAAGCTAGGGCGCGTGCAATACGTACCTTATTAAGTCTTTCTGCTATATCAGGAAACTGTATTTGCCGATCCATTCAAAAACACAACACTTAAGCACTTATGGGAAATGTGCTCATGTTAACACTTTTACAAACTCGAGCAACTAAACGTGAAGCCCGTCACACTTTCATGGTATCTAGAACATCGCCAACTTCAAAGAATCGATACGGCTTCCTTACATAAACGATTTGCCAATGTTAGCATTGGCGCAACTAAGATCTTTGATGGAAACTAGGCATGTCTGAGAACCGCATACGTATCGCAACCCGCAAGAGTCCGCTGGCCATGTGGCAAGCTGAATTTGTTAAAGCCGAATTAGAACGCATTCACCCCGGTATTGTGGTGGAATTGCTGCCAATGAGCACTAAAGGCGACGTTATCTTAGATACGCCGCTAGCCAAAGTGGGCGGTAAAGGTTTGTTCGTCAAAGAGCTTGAAGTCGCTATGTTAGACGATCTTGCCGATATCGCAGTGCATTCAATGAAAGACGTGCCCGTCGACTTCCCAGAAGGCTTAGGCCTTGAAGTTATTTGCGAGCGCGAAGATCCCCGCGATGCCTTTGTATCGAATTTATATAAAACGATCAGCGAATTACCATTAGGCGCAACTGTGGGCACCTCGAGCCTACGTCGTCAATGCCAACTGCGCGCATCACGCCCTGACCTTATTATCAAAGATTTACGCGGTAACGTAGGCACTCGTTTAGCTAAACTTGATAACGGCGAATACGATGCCATTATTCTTGCTGCTGCTGGCTTAATTCGCCTGAAATTATCTGAGCGGATTGCTAGCTTTATCTCTGCCGAAGAATCCTTGCCCGCCAACGGCCAAGGCGCTGTGGGTATCGAATGTCGCACCAACGACGAACGCGTTAAGGCTCTACTGGCACCATTAGAACATTTAGAAACGCGCTACCGTGTGATTGCCGAGCGCGCGATGAACACGCGCCTAGAAGGTGGATGCCAAGTGCCGATTGGCGCATTTGCCGAAATCAATGGTGATGAGATGACATTACGCGGCCTAGTCGGTAACCCTGATGGTAGTGAAATCATCGAAGGCGTGATCACAGGTCCAAAAACCGACGCCACGCAATTAGGGGTTGCCCTTGCCGAAGAGCTATTGAGCAAAGGCGCAAAAAGCATACTCGACGCTGTTTACGCTAAAGCCTAAGTCGATGAAAGTCTTACTGACGCGCCCAGAAGGGCGCAATCAGTCCATGACCGATGCCTTGAATCAACAAGGCATTAGCCATTGGGTTACACCTCTACTGTGTGTCGAAGCAACGCCGCCCATCACAACGAATAACTCGCACCCACTGGCACACGCCGATATGATTATCTGTATCAGCGCTAATGCAGTCAGCTATGCCGACTATGCCTTAACAACCGCTCATTCTCGAATAAAAGGCTGGCCTCAAGCTCAATATTTCGCCGTAGGTCATGCGACTTGGGAAGCATTAAATCAACTCGGCATTGAAGCCCTCGAAGCCCCAGATGATTGTCAGCAGACCGAAGGTCTACTCACGCTCGCGCCTTTGCAAGATATTAAAGGTAAGCAGATTACGATCATACGTGGCGTTGGTGGCCGTGAAGCCTTAGCTGAACGACTGGCTGAGCGCGGGGCAACAGTGCGCTATTGGGAAGTATATCAACGGGCTTGTCCACCACTCAATGGACAACAGATCGCACAACAATGGCAAGAGTTTGGCATCGACACTATTGTCGTCACCAGCGGTGAAGTACTGGATAACCTGATTAATCTAGTGCCAAAAGAGTTATTTGCATGGCTGCGCTCATGTCATATCATAGTCCCAAGTAACCGAGTAGAAGCTCAAGCTCACGCCTTTGGTATAACCCAAGTCACCAATGCCAATGCCGCCAACAGCAAAGCCGTGCTAAACGCCCTTAAACTCTAAGCGCTATTTAGCCCGATTTAACTCGAATTTCGGCAGTAGCATGTTTTCAAGGACTGTTAAATGGATAACAACAAGCACGACGCAAAGAGCCCTGAATTACAGGCTACCTCTATTATTGAACCATCAATAACGACTGATGACACGCCCATAACTTCAGCGCCATCTTCTGAATCCCAAACAGCCAAAGCCACACCTTCAAGCACGCCGAGTCAAACGCCAGCATCCAATAGAAGCTCGTGGGCGATTCGCTTTGGGGTGTTATTAGCGCTGGGTTTAACCGCTTGCACCCTTGGCGGCGGTTTTATGTTATACCAACAGATGCAACAGCAACTGCTGGCGCAGGATGCGAAAAATATCGCCCTGCAGGACCAATTACAGCAAGCCCTGCTACAACCCAATCAACGTATTGGCCAGCTTGAACAGCAACAACTGAATGATGCTAAGACCTATCAAGAATTAACAAAATTGGCAGAAGACCAAAATCAACTGCAGGACAGGATCAATAAACTCGCCCAACGCAGCTCAACGCATTGGATGGCGTCAGAAGCCGAATATCTAGTAAACATGGCGGGCCGTAAACTTTGGTTAGAAAAAGATCCCCGCACCGCCACCGATCTATTAAAGTCGGCGGATGAAACCATCGCCGCCATGAACAATCCCGCTTTGCTACCTATTCGTAAAGCTCTGGCAAAAGATATCGCCGCGACTGCAAGTATTAAAACCACAGATATTGATGGTAGTGTATTAGCACTCGATGCCTTAATTGAGCAACTCGATAAGCTGCCACTTAATCGCACCGATGCAGAAACCGATGCCCCTGAAGATACAAACATTACTGGCGATTTAAATGACTGGCAGAGCAACTTAGGGAAGACGTGGAAAGCGTTAACCCAAGACTTTATCACCATACGCCATAGAACCGCCGATGCACCCGCTTTACTTGCTCCTGAGCAACAGTGGTATCTGGTTGAAAACATTCGTCATAAACTGCTGCAATCTCAACTTGCGTTATACCGCTACGACAGAGCCGCTTATCACCAATCATTAATGATGGTGCGTAAGTGGATTCAAACCTATTTTGATACTCAAGATCACAGCACTGCTGAAGCCATCGCCAAAATCGATAAATTGGCGACATTAGAACTTGATCCTATTACTCTGAAATCCTTTGCCGCAAAACCTCTGCTATTACAGCTGACAAGCTATGGTGAGCTGACCTCATCAGAGGATGTGCCATTATGATCAAGATATTAATTTTCTTAGGGATAATACTAATAGGGCTCTGCATTAGCCCTTGGTTGGTGGGCAACACAGGTTATGTATACATTGCGGCAGGTGACTACCAGATTGAGACCAGTTTAGTCTTTGGGATCATTGCCTTAATTGTATTTTATGCCATGTTCCAAGTACTAGAATGGTTGGTGATTAGCGCCATTAATCTCATGCTGCGTAGCCGTTTTATTCCTCGCCACTGGCGCCGTCGCTCCGCGAAAAAGCATACCTTAATGGGTGCACTGGCTCTGGCAGAAGAAGATTGGCCAGCAGCAGAACGCGCTATGATAAAAGGCGCCGACAATGGCGAACTCCCTGCACTTAATTTACTTGCAGCGGCTCGTGCTGCCCAGTACCAACAGAAAATAGCAGAGCGTGATCAATATCTTGACCGTGCAGCAACACAACCGCTGGCCGCGAATGCCGTCGCAACCACGCGTACTCGATATCTGTTAAAACAAGGAGAGTTAGCTTTAGCCCGCGCCGAGCTCGATAAATTAGCCCCCACAAGTAAGAGCAAAGCACCGGTACTCAAACTCGCCCTCGAGTTATATCGAGCGCAAGAGGATTGGGATGCGCTCAAGCTATTGTTACCTATTTTGAAGAAGCGCCAGATCCTAGATGACACCCAGCTAAATGAACTCAATGTAATCACTCACTGCGCTTTACTCAAAGCCGCAACCATTAAAGGCGAAGCAGCCTTAGAACAATGCTGGCAGTGGTTATCTCGCAGTGAGCGCAATCAGTCTGAGTTTTTGGCGATTTATGCTGTGGGTTTATGCCGCTTTAATCGCAAAGAGCAAGCGCTGAAGCTACTCTCGAAAAAATTACGCACTGCTCCTGAATCAGCGCTTTTAGAAGTCATTCCAGAAATAACGACAGCCCAAGATACAGAAATCCGTAAGCAGTTACTCAAGCATGAAATCACCCATGAGAATAATGCCGACTACCAGATGTGCTTAGCTAAACTTTATCAGCAAACACGGGATATGAAAGAAGCCAGAACCTGCTGGCAAAATGTTTGCCGACTCGAACCCACAAAAGCCTCTTGGTTGGCGCTTGCGCGGATTCAAGAACAGTTAGGCGAACAAGGTAACGCAAATCAAAGTTATCGTCAGGCGGTTAATCTGTAGTTCTACAATGCCTGCAACCTAGTCGCCGTGATTTGAGTAACGAAAGATCACGGCACTTGCCAATGCTGGCATATTAAAACCCACTGAACTTGCAAAAATGTTAAAAACTAGATCGTGTCGCTTCTTTTCCGTAAAAACCACTCTCCCAATCCAGATTAATTTCTTATAACTATGCTTAATCTTAGAGTTAAAAAGTACTAAATACGGCTCTTTTTATAGATATAACTACTACATCTAGTTACAGGTCTAAAAATTGTCACTTTTGCGCATTAAGATCCGTAAAACCGCATAAGAGCAGGCAACACAAGCGCGTCAAAAAATTGACTTAAGTCGTTTCGTTAGCTAAAATTCCACCACTTGTATCACAGTGCGACATATTTGTTGGACTTGTGCGTCTATGGATTAACACACTTTGGCTGTTGGGAGCTTACTATGGGATCGGTAATTACATCAAAGAAAGGTTTGCTTAAGTTAGTAAAAGGGCAAATCAATGTCGAAGTTGATGGTTCAAATCAACCCGCTAAGGATGGCGAACAACTCCCTAAAGGTGCTGTGCTCCATATTGGCGAAAACGCAACCTATGAAATTACCTTCGATGATGGCACTAAGCTATCAAATGAAGTCGCGCCCAGCGAAACTACTGCAGCAGCCTCTGGCACGGCTAACGAAGCAGCCCTAGATGAAATTCAAGCATTACAAGATCTTATTGCATCCGGTGAAGACCCAACTCAGAACCTACCAGAAACCGCAGCAGGTAACACACCAGGCAGTGATGGTAACTCGGGCTATGTCACTCTAGCCCGTAGCGGCACAGAAACCATTGCAGCTTCAGGCTACTCAACAAGCGGCCAAGCACTGACTGGAACGACGGTTAATATTCCACAATTCACCATTGCAGCAGACTCACCTTCAGCACTAGCTAATGACAGCAACACTTCCAATGAAGATACTGTAGCGACTGGCAATGTGCTCGATAACGACACTGATGTGGATTCCACTCTAAGTGTTGTGAGCTTCGAAATCAGCGGTACCACCTATGCAGCAGGCACAGAAGTGACTCTCGAAGGTGGTGTTTTAGTTTTAAATACCGACGGCTCTTACACCTTCACGCCGAATGAAAACTGGAATGGCCAAGTACCTGTCATTACCTACACAACCAACACGGGCTCAACTGCAACGCTAACCATTAATATCAGCCCTGTCGATGATCCTTCCATCCTTGCAAATGACAGCGCCACAGTTGCAGAAGACACTGCAGCAACTGGCAATGTGCTTGATAATGATTCCGATATCGACAGCACCCTTTCCGTTGTCAGCTTCACTGTGAATGGCGATACCGTTACCGCAGGCACCACTGTTTCCCTAGAAGGTGGCAGCTTAGTCATCAATGCCGATGGTTCTTACACCTTCACGCCGAATGCAAACTGGAATGGCCAAGTACCTGTCATTACCTACACCACTAACACTGGTTCAACGGCCACATTAACCATTAATGTTACCCCTGTTGATGATGCCTCTGCGTTAGCCAACGATACTAATACCGTTGATGAAGATACCGTTGCCACCGGTAACGTGCTCACCAATGACAGCGATGTGGATAACACCTTATCGGTCGTTAGCTTCACCGTGAACGGCGATACAGTGGCCGCAGGCACCACAGTTGAACTTGAAGGCGGCGACTTAGTCATCAATGCCGATGGCTCTTACACCTTCACACCCAATGCCAACTGGAATGGCCAAGTACCAGTCATTACCTACACAACTAACACTGGTTCAACGGCAACGCTAACCATTAATGTTAATCCTGTCGACGATCCCGCTGACATCACGCTCGGTAACGGCGACAGCGATGCTGGCACCGTCACCGAAGACGGCGATTCCGACACCCTGCCAGGCACAGTACAAACGGTGGCCGGCACCTTAACCGTCACCGACGTCGACA
>NZ_JAHKQX010000019.1:0-114972 GCF_019345515.1 Shewanella sp. NKUCC06_TVS
AACATGGTATGTGGTATCTGAAACAAAAGGTCAGGATCAGATCAGGGTAATTGAAAATGGTTCAAAAAAATCCCCCGGGGCAAACTGAGGGATTTGTGTAGAAGAGACAGGTATTCCTGCAGGGCTTTTTTGTTGCTGTTTACGCCTGCTATGTCTATTGCTTAAGGACTTGAGGCAAAAGCCGCGCTTTGTTGCTACAATAGCCGTGCTTTTGGGTTGAGCGAGCCTAGAGCTTAAATCTAAACTCAAGCTAGCCCAAAGCTAACCTGAATCTTGATAGACCAGTTAAATCGATAAGTAACGCAATTTCAGTAACCTAGTAGCCGCTTCGTTACCCACCACAGGATATTCACCTTGAGCAACTCTGATACTAAGCCTAATCCATCAATGGCTTTTTCGACTCTTAAGCTAAAACCCGAACTGCTTGAGAACCTTTCTTCTATGGGCTACAACGAGATGACGCCAATTCAGGCGCAAAGTTTGCCACCCATTTTAGCGGGGCAGGATGTGATAGGTCAGGGTAAAACTGGCTCGGGTAAAACGGCCGCCTTTGGCTTAGGGTTACTGAACAAGTTAGACGTTAAACGCTTTCGCATTCAAACCTTAGTGTTATGCCCAACCCGCGAGTTGGCCGACCAAGTGGCACAGGAAATCCGTACCCTTGCCCGTGGTATTCATAACGTTAAAGTACTAACACTTTGCGGCGGTGTGCCTATGGGGCCACAGGTTGGCTCGCTGGAACACGGCGCGCACATTATTGTGGGTACGCCGGGTCGTATCGTCGATCACTTAGATCGCAATCGCTTAGATTTAAGCAATCTCAACATGTTAGTGCTCGATGAAGCCGATCGCATGTTAGAAATGGGTTTCCAACCCGCCCTCGATGCGATTATCGAACAAGCCCCGCGTGAGCGTCAGACGTTGCTATTCAGCGCGACGTTCCCTGAGCAAATTCAATCAATTGCCAAGCAAATCATGTATGACCCAAGCATGGTTAAAGTTGAAGGTAATCACGACAGCTTAAGCATAGCCCAGCATTTTTATCACTTAGACGATGACAAGGCGCGCATGCAAGCGCTGCAATTATTGTTGTTAGAACATAAGCCTGAAAGCGCAGTGGTGTTTTGTAACACTAAACGCGAAACTCAAAAAGTGGCCGATGAGCTCGAAGGCTTAGGCTTTAGCGTATTGGCTTTGCACGGCGATTTAGAGCAAAGAGACAGGGACGAAACCTTGCTGCAATTTGCTAATAAGAGTGCCTGTGTATTAGTGGCGACCGACGTTGCTGCCCGTGGTTTAGATATCGATGCGCTGGATGCCGTGTTTAACTATCACGTCGCCTATGACACCGAAGTGCACATTCACCGCATCGGTCGTACTGGCCGCGCAGGCAGTAAAGGCGCCGCTTATACCTTCTATAACGACCAAGACGGTTACAAAATTGCCTTGTTAGAAGAGTATTTAGAGCGCGAAATCACCAGCGAATCACTGCCATCTGAAAGTCTGCTCGGTAGCACGCCTGCAGCGCCAACCATGATCACTCTGCAGATCGATGGTGGTAAGAAGGAAAAACTGCGTCCAGGGGATATCTTAGGCGCGCTGACAGGCGAAAACGGTATCGAAGGCTCACAGGTGGGTAAAATCCAAGTGACCGATTACCGCGCCTATGTGGCCGTTAATCGTAAGGTTGCCAAGAAAGCGCTGAACAAGCTGACTGGCGGGCGTATTAAAGGAAAATCTTACCGCGCTTGGCCAATGAAGTAAGTTTGGCCTAGCTTGAGTTGAATCGTACCTCGATTTAATTCGCTCTATTTTTAAAGGGAATAAACTCAGGTTTATTCCCTTTTTTGTTGGGTTTTATAGCGGTAGTCACTACACCTTTGTGTCTACTTCACCGCGAATCTTATTGGGCGATTAAGTAACACTTTGTATTTGTCTGCTTAATTGATATGCCCCTCAGCTTGCCTGTGTTAGAAGTGATTCTGAGTAAAAAATAAATGAGCGGATTAACGGCTTTGTCAGGTGATAAGGCTGCATCGGTTTGGAGTATTTATGTTTCGATGGACTATTTTACTAAGCATCTTTTTGAGCGCAGCGAGCGCTGCATCAATTCTGCCAGAGCCGCAACCGTTACAGCACTTCATCTACATTAACCATCGTGAGGCTAACGGAGAAAACATTCGTGCCGACAAGGCGCTGCGCGATCCCCGTTTTGGCGGTGCGCAGATTGTTTATACTTGGCGCAGTTTAGAGCCTAAGCAGGGCGAATATGATTTCAGCGCGATTAGGGCCGATATTGCATATCTCGATTCGATAGGCAAAAAATTGTGGATCCAGCTGCAAGAGAAATCCTTTACGCCCAGAGTCAATGTGCCACGTTATTTGCTCGATCATCCTATTTATCAAGGCGGTGTGTTGAAGCAAAGCATGTTGAGTGCACCAGAGCGTGATCCCAATAAACCGGTGACGGATGATGAGTATGGCTGGTCAGCCAAAATGTGGGAGCCCTCAGTGCGTGCGCGTTATCAGCAATTGGTGCGCCAGCTAGGCCAAGAGTTTGATGGGAAAATTGCGGGCATTAACTTTAGTGAAAGCTCAATTGATGTGGGGACTGAAAACGCCGATGGAACGACTACCTTCCCCAGTGATTTTAATCCTAAAGCCTATATCGATGCGATTGGCGAGAATATGCAGGTATTAGCTGAGTCATTTCAGCATTCAACCGCTATGGTGTATTTGAACTTTTTGCCAGACGAATGGCTGCCATGGAATGACAAAGGCTATATGCGAGGCTTATTTGCACAAGCCAAATCGCTCAACATGGGTGTGGGTGGCCCAGATCTGATGCCTTACCGTAAAAGTCATATGGCACAAAGTTATGCCTTTATTAAAGATTACCCAGCGACACTGGTGAAAGGTATGGCGGTGCAAGACGGTAATTTGCGGCAGATTAATCCTAAAACGGGTAAAAAGAATACTGTGCCTGAGCTGTTGGATTTTGCGCAAAACTACCTAGGCTTAGACTACATTTTTTGGGTTGAAGATGAACCCTATTTTACGGATGAAGTCCTGCAGCAGTTGCCAGATACAAAGGCGAATTAGCTTAGGTTGCCGTTTTAGGTTGTTTAAGGCAGTGATTGTTCAAAGCGTAGATAACGAGCTAAGCATCGATAAAGACAAACTAAGACAAACAAAAACGCCCAATTCCATACGGAGTTGGGCGTTTCTGTTTAGGACTTAATACGGCTAAATCGCTAAGCAAGTTCGCTTAGCTTTTGCATTAATCCTGTGAATGTCTTGGACGACTCGCACCGTTATTTGGGCGACGGGTGTTTTTCTTTGGGCCATTGGCGTAAGGATTCTCACCCGCTTGGCCACGATTTTCGCCAGCGCCTGAACGGCTTTCAGTTGGACGACTAGCGCCTGCGCTATTGGCTCGGCCATCGTTTGAACGTGGTGGACGAGGTTTGGCATCACTGCGGGCGGCGCTACTGGCTTCACCGCTGTGTCTTGGGTTCTTGTCGTTTGGCTTGTGACCGCGCGCGACGTCACCGCTGCGTTGACCGTCTTTATGCTCGGCGCTTCTTGGGGCACCATCGCGTGAGCTAGGTTGGTTTGAGCTGCGGGTATTTCTACGACTTGGTACTGATTTGCCGCTACTTTTCCCGCCGCCCAAACGTGACTCAGGCAATACATGGTTAAAGCCTTCAACCATTTCTCGGTCTAATACGCGATTGATCAAACGCTCGATATCGTTCAGCAGTTTGATTTCTTCGTTACTTACCAGTGACACGGCTTGACCCGATGCGCCAGCGCGGCCAGTACGGCCGATACGATGCACATAATCTTCTGGCACGTTCGGTAAGTCGAAGTTAACCACTTGTGGTAATTGGTCTATGTCTAAACCGCGGGCAGCAATATCGGTTGCTACCAGTACGCGAGCTTGACCATTTTTAAAGTCGGCCAAGGCTTTAGTACGGGCGGTTTGGCTCTTGTTACCGTGGATAGCGGCGGCTTTGATACCTGCCTCTTCAAGGCTTTTCGCCAGACGGTTAGCACCATGTTTAGTGCGCGAGAATACCAACACTTGTTGCCAATCGTTTTGCTTGATGAGTTGGATCAAGAGTGCCGATTTTTGGCTCTTATCAACAGGGCAAACCCATTGTTTTACTGTGGTCGCTGCCGCGTTACGCGGCGTGACCGAAATTTCGACTGGATCATTGACTAGGCCTTTGGCCAGCTCACGAATTTCATCGGAGAAGGTGGCTGAGAACATCAGATTTTGGCGTTGCTTAGGTAAAATGGCCAAAATCTTACGGATATCGCGGATAAAGCCCATGTCGAGCATGCGGTCGGCTTCATCTAACACTAAGATCTCAAGCTGGCTGAATTTCACCGCTTTTTGATTATATAGATCCATCAATCGACCAGGTGTGGCGACTAATACGTCGACACCGTGGCGCAATTTCGCGATTTGTGGATTGATAGGCACGCCACCAAATATCACCGCTGAGCGCAGTGGTAAATTCTTACCATAGGTTTCAACACTTTCTGCAACCTGAGCTGCCAATTCGCGTGTCGGAGTTAACACTAATGCGCGCACTTGGCCTGCTTGGGCACGGTTACCTTTACTCAGGAGTTCGAGCATAGGTAGGGTGAAACCTGCTGTTTTACCTGTTCCTGTTTGGGCGGCCGCCATCACATCTTTGCCTTGAAGCACAGCGGGAATTGCTTGAGCTTGGATTGGCGAAGGTGTGTCGTAGCCTTGTTCGGCAACGGCTTTAAGTATCGGGGCCGATAAGCCCAGGGAGGTAAAACTCATAGATTGGTCTCTTGTGGCAACACTGTGCTGCATTTATGGTCAATAGCCAGGTCTGCTGGCGGGCGTGCAGCTTACAGGATCAGGGCTTTAAGTGCCATCTAATAAAGGTTTTTGGGCTGGGTTTCATTCATATTGGCACATAAATCGCTTGTCGGCGGCTTTCACTCGGCCTCGCTTATCTTTTAGGCGCAAGTTTAGATGGCAGAGTTTGAGGTTATGGAAGTTAATTGATTTCAAGGAATAAGATGACTATTAGGCTTATTTCATAATATCAATTGAAGTCATAGGCATTTTTTATCTAGAGTTAGAATGAGTTAGCGGTAGATCACGCTACAATAATGAGAGTGGTATAAACTAAAGTCGATTGGAGTAGAATTAATCAATGACGCAATTGGTTTAGCTATCTGTTCAGTTCGTGATTGATGTTATTCGCTGAATTTTTAACAATGAACCGAGCGAAAGAATTATTGAGTGTTTTCACGGTCACGTTTAACTGAGTCATTCATGTTTAACTTAGTCATTTAGATGGAGTGGCTTAAGAGCAGTTCTCTGCATGCTTGCGATTTATCTCACGTTTATTTTAGGATGAGGCATTGTGGGAACGGTTAAACGCCTCTCATTTATAGGTGGATTATGACAGCGATACAGCATATTGAACGCCTTGCACGAGGACGCAGTGAACAAGCCGTCGCTGTGATTAAAAATGTGCAGCAGATGTCAAATATCCCCATGCATGAGATGCAACTCGCGCTTAAACAATTGCTCAACTGTTGCCGAATTGCGCTGCATTTTCATCCAGATAGAATTGATAGCCGTGGTATGACGGTTGCCGAAGGTTTACTGCGCGATGGTCAATACCGCAGCCAGTTTGAGACCCATATTTCCAATGGTCAGTTGTCACCTGAGTTAGGTGGCCCACGGGATCATTGGGAAAATCAGCTTTTTGGGGATGTATACAAGGGCACTAAATCTCGGCCTAAATACGGCGCACTCGATCTGGGGATGTGGCAGGACGGTCCCGCCCCACGTTTTGGAAGCTGTTATTTTTTGACTCATACGAGTGCGATGGCGCGCTCAACCTTTAGTTATCTTGACTCGTATCGTAATCCGAAAGAGAAAGGCACGCTGTCATGTTTCGATGATATTTTAGCGGCGCTGCTGACTGAGAGTTTTGAGCGTCACTATGCCTTAGGCAAATCCGACTTTAAGCCGCTGAATGTGATCCATTATTTGGGGCATCAGCTCAATGCTTCCTTGCTTTCACGTTTCGAGCGGCCGCTATCGAATAATCTTGACCATTATATAGAGGCGCAGATCCATGGCGATGTTTCCCTCGATGAAGATATCGCCATGCTGGTGGCGGACCCCAGTTTTAAGGGGACTGATATTGGCGCAAGCTTAAGTAAAATTTGCGATAAATATGATATTGAGCTGCAATATTATGATGGCTTTAGCCTGCATACGGCGCAGATCCCCAGTGATTTCCGTGGGCCAACTATGCCATCGCTGGCTAATCGGATTGCCATAGAAGACAGAGTCGATGCCTATGCCATAGGCGTGGCGGCGCGGGATTTATACCATTCCCCCCAGCATTGGCGCGACCGCGGTAATCGTGCGCAAGTCGCCCATGAACTTAAGTTGCTCTGGCATGTGCTGGTGAAATACGGTGGAGTGTAATAAGCGCGAACTCTTTAAAAATGCTTAATTGTAAACGTAAGCATTAACAACAAAATGAGTTTAGGTCGTAAATAAAACAGCGAGATAACATCAGGTTAATTCGCTGTTTTTTTTCTATAGATATTTTATCGTTAAGGTCGCCTAGCAACCAGTGTCGACTTTTTTATAAGTGGGGACGCCCGTTGTCTCCCATTTATAGTCGATATAACAATTTGTCGCTTCGACTTGCGCTTCTGTGGGCGTGGCAAGGTTCAGTTTTTGCTTTGGTGTGGCTATAACTTCATAGGTGCCGTTGGTGGTGTAAATTCGATAGGACCACTCATTCACATTTAGCCCTGCCGCTTTAAAAATTTCTGGCGGAGTCGTGTAAGCCGTACTTGGCGTTATACCGCTGGTGCTGGCAGCCCAAGGCTGATAGTTTTCGCCACGGATTTCGTCGTAAACGACTCTATTCGTGGTGCCGCTGTTAGCAATTTCCGACTTTGATTTGAATAAAGTGACGGCGGATTTCATCGAAGCCAGTGCACCTGATAGCTGACTCTTATAGGCATCTGATTGTAAATTAATGAATTTAGGTGCAGCTACTACGGCTAATACGCCAAGAATAATAATAACCACAACGAGTTCAATCAGGGTGAAACCAGCATTTTTATTTGGCATAGATAGAGGACATTCAATACAAAGAGCTTCATGCTACCTAAGTTTTTAAAATCAGGCTAGTACTAGGTAAAGTTCCGTTAACTCCTAGATTTATTTATCTTTAGCTCGTTTTTGTGAGTCCGCTAGCAAAAGTCTGTGATAGGGTTTCATCTGTTGTAGATGCCTGCGATACTGCGTCCCTATCGGAACTTTTTAGCTGTTGCAAGCCCCTTAAACTGAATTGTTATCGATAGTCGATCCCCGCTACGAGTCGCTTAATTGTTTTCTTGTTGGAGCACCATGGATAAGTCGTTAGAAAAATCCCTTCTCGTTTGGCTTAAAGCCCAGAAAAAAGCCTGTGGCCTGTTCCTTAAATTGTCGTTATGGCTTGGGATGATAAGCGCCGTCGCTATGGTGGCGCAGGCTTATATTATCGCGACGATTCTGGATGGCGTGATCATAGGGCAAGTTATACCGCTAACTGACAATGCCCAAACGATCAGTTCCAGCGTGAATATTGATACCTATACACCTCATTTTATTGCGCTAATTGCCTTGATGTTACTGCGTGCCTTGTTGGCTTATGGGCGTGAGCGCGCCAGTTTTGAGGCGGGTAAGCGTCTACGTGGCCATATTCGCGCGGCAGTGATGGACAAGTTGACTAAGCTAGGTCCTGCATTTATTAAAGGTAAACCCGCAGGGAGTTGGGCCAGCATAGTCTTAGAGCAAGTCGAAGATTTACAAGATTTTTATGCCAGATACCTTCCGCAAATCAGCCTTGCTGGTTTTATTCCCGTACTCATTTTAGCGGCGGTATTCCCGATTAACTGGGCGGCAGGCTTAATCCTGTTACTCACAGCGCCATTAATCCCTATGTTTATGATCTTAGTTGGCATGGGCGCTGCCGATGCCAATCGCAAAAACTTCAGTGCGCTTGCAAGATTGAGCGGCCATTTTATGGATAGATTAAAAGGCTTAAGCACGTTGAAACTTTTTCACCGTGGTGATGCCGAGCTTAAGGTGATCGCGAGTGCTTCAGAAGAGTTTCGTAGCCGCACTATGTCGGTGCTACGCATGGCATTTTTAAGCTCGGCAGTCTTAGAGTTTTTTGCCGCGGTATCGATTGCAGTATTGGCGGTTTATTTTGGTTTCAGTTACTTAGGTCACTTAGATTTTGGCTACTATGGCGCCCATGCCAATATTAGTTCAAGTACAGATCCTGACATGGGCGGTATTCCTTTCAGCTTATTTACTGGGCTATTTATTCTGATTTTAGCTCCTGAGTTTTATCAACCGCTGCGCGACATGGGGACTCATTACCATGCTAAGGCGCAGGCTATAGGCGCGGCAGAAGCTTTGATTACCTTGCTCGAACATCCGGAACCTGAATTTGCCGGCCACGTCCGTATCAATAGCATAGAGACGCTGAGTGCCGACAATTTTGAGGTGTTCAGTGTCGATGGCACGCGTTTACTTGGCCCGCTGAGTTTTGAGTTAAAAGAGGGGAAACGCTTAGCTTTAGTTGGTCCGAGCGGAGCGGGTAAAACCAGTTTACTCAACGCCTTATTGGGATTTTTACCCTACAAGGGCCATTTGTTGATTAATGGCCATGAGTTATCCGCATTAGACTTAGCCTATTGGCGACAGCATTTAGCTTGGCTTGGACAGGAACCGCAGTTATTTCACGGCACAGTGCGGGATAACGTTGCCTTAGCCGCCCCAACTCTGCCCGACGATACGCTGTGGCACTTGCTGGCAGAGGCCAATATCAGCGACTTCGTTAAGGCGCAGCTATTGGGTTTAGATGCACCAGTCGGTGAACAATCCTCCGGTTTATCCGTTGGCCAAGCTCAACGTATTGCCTTAGCAAGAGCGCTTGGGCAGCAGGCGAGTTTGTTTGTCCTCGATGAACCCACAGCCAGTTTAGATAGCCAGAGTGAGCAGGCAGTGAGTTCTGCGCTGAATCGCGCCATGGCGGGTAAGATGTGCATTATGGTGACCCACAGATTAGAACAGTTAGATCAAATGGATACTATTCTTGTGCTCGATAAAGGCTTGATAGTGCAGCGGGGCGATTACACCACTTTGTCTGACACAAACGGCTTATTCCAAACTTTACTGCGTGAAAATGTTGAGTCCGTGGCGGATATTGAACTTGTACCGTTATCGGCAAGCGCAAGTGATACTCAGCTTGATAGTGACGCTCCACTCGACAGTGCCGCCGAGTCTACTAAAGGAGATGCCCAATGAAAGTGCTGATCCCCTTTATTCGATTGTTCTCGCGCCAGTGGCTAATGATGTCCGTGGGCTTGCTGCTGACCATTATTACTTTGATGGCTGGCATAGGTTTACTGTCACTTTCGGGCTGGTTTCTTTCCGCTACCGCTGTTGCAGGTTTGACGATAGTCACGGCGCAGTCCTTTAACTTTTTCACTCCCGCGGGCGGGGTACGTTTCTTATCAATTGCCCGTACTGCCAGTCGTTATGGCGAGCGTTTAGCGACCCATGAGGCAACCTTTAAGTTGTTGACTGAACTTCGTGTTTGGGCGTGGCGTAAACTCTTGCCGCTAAGTGCTAAAAATCTGCAGGGGCTACGCCGTGGCGACATGCTCAATCGCTTAGTGGCCGATATCGATACCCTCGATCATCTTTACCTGCGACTGCTCACGCCTATGGCAGCATCCCTTCTGATGACGGGGCTCTTGTATCTGTTTCTTGCTTGGTTCGATGCCAAACTTGCTCTCAGTCTTTGCTTATTCTTAGTCGCTGTTTGGCTGGTGATGCCACTGCTATTTTATCGCCTTGGACACGCGCCAAGCCGAACTATGCTCGAGACCAAGCGTCATTATCGGGTGCAGTTATTGGATATGTTGCAAGGCCAAGCCGAACTTAGCCTATTTGGCGCGAACGACAGATTCAGGCAAAAACTGAATGATGCTGAAGTTGCACTTTTTCGCAGCCAAAGCGCGATGGCCAATATTACTGCACTCAGCCAAGCCATGTTGATCCTCTCCACGGGCTCAGCCTTGATCATGATCTTGTATTTGGCCGCTCAAGGTGTGGGTGATGCCGTGCCGCCGGGGCCCATGTTTGCACTTATGGTGTTTGCGACTATGGCCTGCGTCGAGATGATGATGCCGATCGCGGGCGCGTTTCAGCATTTGTCAGGTTGCGTATTGGCCGCAACGCGAATTAATGAAATCACCGAACAAAAGGCCGATATTCAATTTGCTGTCGATACTGGCTTGAGGGCAAAATCTGGCGCATTACAGATTGAAGATATCCACTTTGGTTATCGAGACGATCAAAACGTGCTGCAAGGTATGTCCCTTGAGATAAAAGCCGGGCAAAAAGTCGCATTACTTGGACCAACGGGGTGCGGTAAGTCGAGCTTATTGACGCTGATTACCCGAGAATGGCAAGCGCAGCAAGGGCACATCAAGCTCGATGGTCATGCACTTTCAGAATACAGCGAGCGCGGTCTTAGGGATGCGATTACTGTGATTAGTCAACGCATCTATTTGTTTGCAGGTACTTTGCGGGAAAATTTAGTATTAGCCTTACCTGTTATCGAGGGCGAGAAACGCACGGCCCACGACGCACGCTTGATTGATGTGTTACAGCGGGTTGGACTTGGCGCTTTACTCACGGGTGATAAGCCGCTGGATATGTGGATTGGTGAAGGTGGACGTCAGCTTTCGGGTGGTGAGCAGCGCCGAATTGGTGTTGCTAGGGCGCTGCTGCGTGATGCGCCGCTGTTATTGCTCGATGAGCCAACAGAAGGGCTAGATAAACGCACCGAGCGGGAAATTTTAAGTTTACTGTTTGAATTTGCTCAGGATAAAACCTTGCTGATGATTAGCCATCGTTTAACGGCTATGGCGAAGATGGATCAAATTCATTTACTCGGTCAGGGGAAGATTATTGCGTCTGGTACTCACCAGAGCTTAATTGAAGACAGTGCAGAGTATCAGGCCTTGTACCAAAGACTCGCTTAAGGTTTTGGATTTAATCTTTTGGAATTAAGACGTTGGCGCTCAATATTATAAATAGCGATATATTTTACCCATTAAAAGCGGATATGAATCTATGAACCCTGCGATGCCGGAAGCATTAGCCCCACAAATTAATGCCCATTTTAATGGTAAGTTTGAGGTCGAGCTTAAATACCACTTACTGGATCGCCACGCTTTTTTCGCTGCCTTACAAATGAGAAATCCCGAGGTCATGCTCGAAGATAACCTTGAGCATGACTGTTACTTTGATCTGCCATCACAGTCACTTAAAGGTGAGCACAAGAGCTTGTGTATCCGTGAGATGCAGCCATCGGGGATAATGCTGTGGATAGTGAAAGGGCCAGAAAAAGACCGCTGTGAAGCCGTGAATATCACTGAATCAACAAAAGCAAAAAGTATGCTGCAGACCTTAGGCTATGAGTGTGTACTGGAAATTAAAAAGCGCCGCAGTATCTATTTTCTGGGTGAATTTCATCTAACAATCGATCATATCGAAGGTTTAGGGGATTTTGCTGAACTCGCGATTATGACAAATGATGAAACCCTGTTGCCTAAGTATGAAGTTCAATTGCAACAACTCGCCGCTGACTTAGGCCTAAGTGAAGTGCAGCGAGAGTGGTTATCCTATCGGCAGTTGCAGCAGGCTTTAAATAATAAGTAATGGTTCAATCTTTTGGATTAACAGCTTGAGGCTTAATAGCTTAAAGTTTCATCGCTTAAATTTTATGGTTTGCACCGCTAAATTCGGCTAACCAATCCATCGCAACAAACCGCTATGGCTCAGTTCAAATCCCTTTGAGCTTCACTGTCCATATCGCATTCACTGTCTGTTTGAACTCGCTATCAACGACTTAAACTTAAGCAGTGTACTTAAATTCGAGTATCACATTTCAATTCAAGCCACCTTCACAAACTCAAACGGCTTAAATACTGATGACTCAGTTTTATTTGCCGTGAGTTACTTGATGCGTTTTAGCCTAAGCGTTGTGAAAAGGCGAGGTAGCGTTTAACTTCCGCTTCAGGGAATTTTAATTCGTCACCATCTTGAACACTTGAGAGTAAATTCTCCCGAGCGAAGCGTTTAATGGTCGCTGGTGTTTTATCTAGCATTTTGCACACTTCATCTAAGGTTAATAAGTTATCGCTCATGGCACTCTCCCAGTAATTCAATAGAAACATGACCCAAAGAGTATAGAACAATAATTCCAATCAAGATGACGCAGCTGCCTAAACCGCCAAGGCTATGATTCTATTTTGTGGTTGCGGGCGGTTTCCCGCACTTGGCTCTCTATTTGGAGATGGCCTTTCGCTGCCGTGATCGCCAGAACGGCACGGGACTTGAACTCGCGGCGATATAAGGTTGCTACCACAAATAAGCTGGCCGAGATAAAGAGTATCGGGTGTACAAACCAGCACAATACCGCCATTGAAAAGTAATAGGCGCGTAAACCATAGTTATAGGAGTGTGCCGCTTGATCTTGCACTGTCGCCATTTGTCTTGCATAGGCTTTGAGATTGTCATTTGAGCCATCGGTGTCCAGAGGACCCGCGCCTATCATCACGTTCACAAAACCGTATTGGCGCATCGACCAAGTAAACTGGAAGAAGGCCATCACAAAAATGCCAACTAGTAGAGCTAACTTGACTTGCACTAGCGCATGATTCGGTGGCGTGGCGAAGGGAATGGTTGCTATAACACTTTCTAGTCGTTCAACTTGTGCAAATAAGGTCAGTACACCCGCGAGCACAAACAGCGTAGTCGAGGCAAAAAATGCAATATTGCGTTCTAAGTTGGCCAGTAGTGCCGCATCACCCACGCGCACACCGCGGGTCATCACCTCAAGCATCCAGTAAATTCTATGCTTATGCAGACCACGGGCAATACAGTCGGTATCTCTCGCCTTGCTACGGGCAAAGGCGGTGTAGCCAGCCCAAGAAACGATAAACCACACCAATGCAGAAATATCTAACAACGAAAATGTCATAGCCACCTTAGTAAAATGTAATATGGGGAGAAAGAGAGAGATTAGTCATGTGCAGATTATGAGGTCTATGAAAGATTTGGTGCAACTGAGAAACGATTCCCAGTAATGATTTTTTTGCATAGTGATTGTGACTTCACATTAGGATAAAACTGTTTTATGACAACTCCTGTGTCAGTCGCTTAAATATCTTCGATATAAAGTTGCTCACAAATTTCAGCCTTAATTAATATTTTGGTTACATCAGTATCAACTTTAGATTGACTTTTTAGGGCTAATTCCTTCTAATCCTTAACTTAATTTATTGCATCTAAAATTCAATTTTGAATTTTTAAAAAGTTAGGGATGACTATGAAGTCAAATTTGAAATCCATATCGCTCGCAGTTGCTGGCGTATTAGCGCTTAGCAGTTGTGCCATCACTCAATCTGTTGAAGATAATAAAGAAACTGTTATTGGTTGTGCTATTGGTACTGGTTTAGGTGTATTGATTGGGAATTATTTAGGTGGCAATGAAGGTATGCTTTATGGCGGTGCTGCTGGTGCTGCGATTGGTTGTACCGTTGGTTATGATTTTCAGCAAAAACGCGAAGCATTAGAACAGTTAGCGAAAACAGAAAATCTTGATATTCAATTTACTTCAATCAGCGCTTCAAAAGCATCAGATGAACAACAAAGTAGCTTACTGATCAGTTCAACCGAACAAACCATGTCGAAGGAAGATTCAGAAAAGTACGCTAATTATCAAGTTGTGGGTATGGCTGCGACAGTTTCGAGTAATAGTGAAGTGATGTTTGCTTCTGGAGCTTCAGAGGCGACGCCACAAGCTAAACAAAAATTTCAAAAACTCGCCGCTATCTATAAAGACTCTAAACAAAACATTTTGATTACAGGTCATACAGATGCCAGTGGTGCTGAATCGTTAAATCAAGAGCTTAGCGAAGCGAGAGCGCGTTATGTGGCAACCCTCTTTAATCAAGCTGGCATTCCGACTGAGCGATTATTCTTCCAAGGAGCAGGGGAGTCACAGCCTGTTGCAGCTAATAGTGATGACGCTGGCAAAGCAAAAAATCGTCGAGTAGAAATTATTGAAATTGACGGTAAACCGGATCAATTACTGGCCTATTCATACAAACAGAAGGCAAATTTGAGTTATTTATCCCGCCGATCGCAGGATAAAGTGGCAGCAGCCAAGCCTACGACTCAAGTGGAAAAGCAGCCTACAACTCAGCCAAATAAACCGAGCACTTCACCAGCTCAAATACAAATGACGGAGTCGGAAATCGTCAAGTTACTTGAGCCAGTGAAACTGCAAAAAGCCTTGGTAGATTTTGGCGGTAAGAAAATGCTCGACCCATCGACAAACTTTACCCAGTTAGTGGGTGCTAAAAAAGAGAGCGGTTTTGCATTATTTAGCAAGGCGTATGCATCTGAAGTCTCTAGCCTAAATTGCGCCGTTGAGGGACCGAGAGTCACGGGGGACGTGAAGAGTTTAGCCACAGGTGAGAGCTATAATCGTAAGGATTACAACACAGCAGATTATTTACCGGGTATGAATGGTACTGCTTGGGGTTATAAAGTGAATGGCCATTATATTGGTTTGACCCCTGTTGCTGTAATTAAGGACAGTGGCACGGCTGTTTCTGCGCCTAAAGTGAATATTTGGAAGAATTACAAAGGTTCAAGTAAAGATGATCCAAATTATCAGCTTACGAGCCATGTAGAGACTTATTATGGTGATAAAGGCTTGTTATATCGTGTTTTTACAACGGACAAAGACTCTCCTGTGCGCTGTATAGATGTGGTGATGCCAATCGATCGTTCAGCGACCGCGATTGCTGGCAAGTTGTACTACGAGAAGAATAAAACGGTTTATGAAGCCGATTTTGAACCCAAATTGTTATAAGCAATGTGCTTAGGAGCGGTAAATGGATTTTGTGTCTATGTTATTTAATGAGTATCGCACGTTAGTGTCGCTGTTACTTTCGTTGATGGTATTAGTGGTCATTATTACGGTTTGGTGGGATAAGGTCAGTTTCTGGTGGCTTAATACATGGTATGCCTTTCCGGTAATCGGTAAGGAGAGTCGCTTAGCGAAAGATTATGAAACCCAAGTTAAGATTTACGATAAGGATTGGTTGAATACTGAAGTCGCACTATGTACTGATTTTGCGGCTCATTATGAGAAAGTGAATAAGGACGAGGAGCTTTTCAGTAAAAGCCAAGACTATTTAGGTAAAGTGACTGAAAATGGTCGTAACAACTTACATATTTTGGGGTGGATATTGATTGCCGCCTTAGTGTTTGTTGAAGCAATGGGATTTAGTTACGTTCTTTCAGGTTTCACGATTCCCGGAGCATCGGAAAAACTACAGCAGCAAGGTGCTGTGGGTATCGCCTTCATCATCTCGGTTTTACTGGTAGGTTTAACTCACTTTACTGGACATGAGCTGCATGCTAACTCGCTCATTAAAAAGGCCAAGGTCTGGTGGAAAAATGCTAAAAACCGCGACAAATCGACGCCAGAACTGGCACCTAATACTCGTATTAATTTAGATAAAACCTTTGAGGATGATAATGAGCCTCAATATAAGCAACTTATTAATCGGATCTCTACTAACGCAGAGGTTAAGCCCCGTTATTTCATTACTACGGTTACAGCTATTGCGATCCTAGTGATTGCAGTATTGGCAACCTATGTGCGTGGTCAAGTGCTTGAAAAAATGCACATTGATGAAGTTAATATTCAGCAAACGAGTGGATTGTATCAAGAACAAGACCCCTATGCTGAAGCACCTCCAGCACTCTTACTGGATGAGTCTAAAAGTGCAGGTGATAAAGCAAAGGATGACGTGTGGGATCGTGAACAGAAAGGCGGTTGGGGAACTTTTATTTTTCTTGCTTTCTTATTCATCCTATTACAGATTTTCGGTATTTTAATTGGTTTTAAAACCGGATTTGCTGGCAAACATTCTAAAGATGCGCGTAAAGAAATTGGCAACTTTAAAAGTGAGCGTGAGTTTAAGACGCATTATTCTCGTTTAAAGCAGCAAGTCGCGCGTGTAGCCCAGAAGCGCCTAACTAACTTGCAGCAAAGAATGAATCAAAAAGCCGAAACTAATTGCCAAGATCCTAAGGTGCTAGAGGTGTTAGAGGCCTGCGGTGAGCGTTCATTCCTGACGTATATGGAAGATTTAGGTAATGCCGAAAATCGATATGATCAATCGGTACGTTTACGTGAGCATCAAACATTAACCAGCCATCAGGCGATGAAAAGTGCCGCTGTGGTGGCAACGTCTCATGTTGTTGAGGTAGAAACTTCCGAAGCACCAGAGGCGATGGAAGCAAGATTGAAAGCCGAGCTTGTTGCTGAAGCGAATGCTAAAAAGGCTGCAGAGGCCGAAACGCCAGAACAAGCTGAACAACGTATTCGACAAGAGCTGCTTGCTGAAATAACTCAGCAAAAAAAGGTTGTTGAAACGGAAGAACAGATGCGCGATCGTTTACGCAAAGAGATACTTGGAGAGTTAAGTTCATGACAGGAATGACAAAGCTTGCTAAGTTGGTGGTTACTGGCTTGTTTGGCACTTTAGCTATTTCTATGTGTTTGCCTGCGATGGCTGCTGAGAGAAATGATATTAAAAGTTGCTACGAGTTTGCCAAAATTGATCCACTAACGGCAAAGACAGTTTCTGGCCGACATTTGTTTGTGGCAATCGATGGTACTTTTTCTCCGGACATAAATATTAAACAGTTAGTTCATGAGAAAGTGCATCTCTTCCTACAAGCTGGGGATAAAATCACTATCATTAGCTTTAGTGCTTATGTAAAAGATTTTTATACCGATGTTTTGTTTAGTGGCAGGCTGGATACTGATATTGCTGACAGGGATGACGTATCGAAGAAAAATCTAATGGCTTTTGATAATTGCATGAATAAGCAGGCTCAGTTCGTTAGAAGTAAAATTGATGCCCATATAAAACATGCTTTTAAACCTAATGATGTGGATTTGCCTAAAACTGAAATCCTCAGTAATTTATCTCAGGTTATTGCGCCGCAAGTGGCTGCCGATACCGAAGGACGCCGAGTATTGTTACTTGTGTCCGATATGGTTGAAAATTCAGATGTGACCAGCTTTTACAGTAAAAACACCTTAAAAGTTATCGAACCTGAGCAAGAAATGCTAAAAATACAAAAAGCGAACATGCTGAGTGATTTTAAGCAGGCAGATATTTACGTATTAGGTGCGGGTTGGGTTCCTGCTACATCAAAAGGATTTAGAGGCGGTCAAGTAATGTTGCCGTTGAAACAGTTTTGGCAACAGTATTTTGAGTCCTCCCATGCTGAACTTAAAGGTTTTGGCCAACCCGTATTAATGACGGATATGTAATGACTGAGATTTTGATTAAATTGTTACGTCATAGATAAGTACCGTTTTAGACTCTAATAAAAAAGCCAGACTCAGTCTGGCTTTTTTATTGTTATCGCGATGGCTAAAGATGCATAGCGATATTCTAAAGCAAGTTCAGTGTGCTTATTCTTCGCCATCACCCAGTGACAGTAACGTGGCATTACCACCAATAGCGGTGATGTTGTTGGTGCGAGTCTTTTCAGTCACAAAACGGGTTAAGTAGTGTGGGCCACCGGCTTTAGGACCTGTGCCTGACAGACCTTGACCACCGAAAGGCTGTACACCCACCACAGCGCCGATTTGGTTGCGGTTAATGTACACGTTACCCACATTCACTTTATCCGCGACTTCAAGGGCATGGCCTTCGTTACGGCTGTGGATACCTAAGGTTAAGCCAAAGCCTGTGCTGTTGATTTCATTGATTACATGGGCAAGTTCAGATGCCTTGTAACGGATCACGTGCAGGATTGGGCCAAAGTGCTCTTTTTCCAGCACTTTAATTGAATCTATTTCAACCGCAGTGGGCGACACGAAGTGACCGTTCTCAGTGCCAGCAGGCAGCGGCATTTGCTTGATAAGCTTACCGACTTGCTTGATATGGTCGATGTGCGCATCTAAGTTGGCTTTAGCGGTGGCGTCAATCACTGGGCCTACGTCGGTTTTGATTGAACTTGGGTTGCCAATCACTAACTCATCCATGGCGCCTTGCAGGACTTCGATCACGCGATCGGCGATGTCTTCTTGGAGGAAAAGCACGCGCAGCGCTGAGCAGCGTTGGCCCGCGCTGGTGAATGACGATGAAACCACATCGTTAACCACTTGCTCGGGTTGAGAGGTTGAGTCCACTACCATGGCATTTTGGCCACCGGTTTCGGCGATTAATGGAATAATCGCGCCATCACGGTTGGCCAGTGTACGGTTAATCAGTTTTGCCGTGCCAGTTGAACCGGTAAAGCACACACCACCGATACGTTCATCGGCCGTAATTGCGCTACCCACTGTCGCACCAGTACCGGGTAGGAATTGCAGCACCTCGACAGGAATACCCGCTTGGTGAGCGAGTTGCACCGCACGGTAACCAATAATCGAGGTTTGCTCCGCGGGTTTTGCGATGACTGTATTACCCGCCGCTAATGCCGCAGAGACTTGACCGAGGAAGATGGCCAATGGGAAGTTCCATGGGCTGATACACACGAATACGCCGCGGCCTTGGAGGAACAGTTCGTTCAGTTCACCCGTTGGGCCTGGAAGCAGTTCAGGTTTTGCCATCATCTTCTTGGCTTGTACTGCGTAGTAACGACAGAAATCAACGGCTTCACGTACTTCGTCGATACCGTCTTGAATGCTCTTGCCCGCTTCACGGGTGCACAGGGCGATCAATTCTTCGCGGTTTTCTTCTAATAAATCGGCCAATTTTTGCAGTGCAGATGCACGGGTTTCCACTGGTGTGCGTGCCCAAGAGGCAAATGCTGCTTCAGCAGACGCGACGGCTGCTTCGATTGCAGCTTTGTCGGCGAAGGCGACTTGACCTACGGTTTGGGTAGTGTCGTATGGGCTAACAATCGTTTTATGTTCGCCAGTTAAGGTTTTACCGTTAACCAGAGGGCCCGCTTGCCATTGGGTATTTTTAAACTGTTCTAGTGCCGCGAAAAATGGCTCAGATTCGGAAATGATGTTCATATTGAGTCCCTTGGAATTTTTGCGATCGCTACCGAAAATATCGGCAGGTAAAACGATTCTGTTGTTAGCCAGGGTTTTGTAACCCGTCAGCGTTGTTAGCGGATGTATCACTAATGACTCTATGGGGGTTTTAGGATCGACCAGTTTGTGGACGAACGAAGTATTCGCGCCGTTTTCCAGCAGACGACGGACTAAATAGGGCAGTAGATCTTTATGGGCACCGATAGGCGCATAAATACGTACCGCTTTAGCACCGGTTTCAGCCAGAATCGTGTCGTACAGCTCTTGTCCCATGCCGTGTAAGCGTTGGAACTCATGGTTACGATCGCCCGCCATATCGGAAATTGCCGCCACGGTTTGCGCATTGTGGCTAGCAAATTGTGGGTAGATAGCGCCGCGAGTCGCATCCGATAACAAGTAACGGGCGCAGGCGAGGTAAGAAACGTCAGTACCGGCTTTGCGAGTGTAGAGTGGATAAGCGGCTTCGCCAGCTTGTTGCGCCCACTTAAGTTCGCTATCCCAATAGGCACCTTTTACCAGACGAACTGGGATTTCATCCCCTTGATCTTTCGCCAGACGCGTTAACCAAACCAGTACGGGCAGGGCACGCTTAGAGTAGGCTTGTACGACTATGCCGAGTAATCCCCAGCCTTTAGTTGCTTCAGCATTAAACAGTTTTTGGAACAGTTTTAGTGATAACTCGAGGCGATCGACTTCTTCAGCATCGATAGATATACCGATATTTAAGCCACGTGCCAGTTTAATCAGACGAATCACTGTGTCGTACAGTTCAGTCAAGACGCGGTCTTCATTGGCCACTTCGTAACGTGGGTGCAATGCCGACAGCTTGATGGAGATTGTTGGGCGCGGTGATTCATTTTCGTTATAGCTTTGAGCACCGAGCTCAGTGATCGCATTGGCGTAATCGGTATAGTATTTCTCGGCATCTTTGCGAGTTAACGCCGCTTCGCCCAGCATGTCGTAGGAATGGGTATAACCTAACTTACGTTTGTCTTCACTGTTCTTTAGGGCTTCTTTCATGTTGCGGCCCAGTACGAACTGCTTACCCATGATCTTCATCGCTGCCATCATGGCTTGACGGATCACAGGCTCACCCAGACGATTCACTAAGCGGCTCAGCAAGTTGCTTGGGGTGCCATCGAGTTTTTTATCGAGTTTAACGATTTTACCTGTGAGCATTAAGCCCCAGGTCGATGCGTTAACTAGCACTGAGTCACTCTTGCTCATGTGCTCATCCCACTTAGCGCCTGAAAGCTTATCTTCAATTAGCGCATCGGCAGTGGCCGCATCGGGAATTCGCAGTAAAGCTTCGGCTAAACACATCAGGATAATGCCTTCCTGTGTTTCTAAGCTGTACTGTTGCAGGAAGGCATCTATGCCGACCATCAAGCCTTTTTTATCGAATTGACGAACCTTATTGACCAGTTCGTGGGCACGACGAGTGACGCGCTCTATGGCTTCATCACTTGAGGGAACTAGTTTGATTAGCTCTGACAAGTATTGTTCTTCATCGACAATGTAGTTGTCGCTGACTGCTTTGAACAGTTCGTCGAGATTGGCAGAATCGTAGCGGCCTGCCAGCACTTCACTCGCTTTGAACATAGTTATCGCTTCCATCTTGGCCGTTATTGGGGCGCTATTGTTGAAACAAATTGGGAGGCGCCAAACGCATTTGATATTTTGTATACAATATGAAGGTTTGCGCGCGCAGATTATACAACCAAAATGTGACGGACAACACTATAGCGTGAAAGATTGTGAAGCTTGTTTGATTAGCTTGTTAATAAGTAGATGTAACGCTTGATTGACAAAAAAGCCAGTGTTTGAAAACACTGGCTTTTGGAAGGTAAATTAAGACTTTTTGTGTGTCAGACTCACATCCAACGTTTTTTATTGCGACGTTGTGGTCTAGGTAAATACACTAAAATAATGCCTAGGATTAAGCCCATGCCAGCGATTAAGCCACCTTGGCGCCAAAGTTCAAAACGCTCGTCTTGAGCGGTGCGATCTACCGCATTTTTCAGTTGATCACGTTCTTGAGTCGTTTTAGCTAGGTTGGTTTCTAACTCGCTTAGTTTAGCCTTTAATTCGAGCAGTTCGCCGGCATGATTATCCGTTGAACTTGATACTTCTGCTAACTTAGCTTTGGCCTGTGCGAGTTCAGTTGTTAACGCAGGGACTTGCTCACGGAAACTTTGAGTCGAACTGATCAAGTTGGTTTGTACCCAACCTTCACGGCCTTTATGGTCGATTATTTTGGAGTAATCACCTTGAGTTTCGTTGAGCAGTGTCACAGGTTGACCCGCTTCAATTGATCCAACAATTCGAAACTCAGTACCAGGGCCACCTAAAAGATACAGAAACACGTTATCCGAGATGTAGCGGGATTGGCCTTCGGCCAGCAGGTTGGAAGACAGCAAGATCATTCCTACCAGAGTCAGGAGTCTAAACACTTTTGTATTCTCATCAACGAAATAGTCTGCACATGCTAGGGATTTGAGGCCTGTAATGCAAGAGGGAAGTCATAGACTTCCCTCAACTTTACGGCATCCATGCTATGACCATTCCAATTTAATTCAATCTTTCCTACGACCTTCTAGTCCTAGGCGCTAATACTGCTTAATGTCAGCAACACATTTAGCGAGACTTCTTAATTAAAAATACCTTTAATCATATAGAAGAAGATGATTGATAGGCCAGCACCTGCTGGTAGGGTCACAACCCAAGATACGACGATATTACGTACCACACCAATGTTAATCGCTGCGATACCACGGGCCATACCTACACCTAATACCGCACCCACTAAGGTTTGTGTGGTAGAAATAGGTAAACCAGTGCTAGAAGCAATAACTACAGTTGTTGCCGCGGCTAATTCTGCCGCAAAACCACGACTTGGCGTCAAGTGAGTGATGTTTTTTCCGATAGTTTGCATAACGCGCTGACCAAAAATCGCCAGACCCATCACAATACCTACGGCACCCAAAGGTAAAATCCACCAGACTAGAGGTGATTTCGCTGCAATCTCACCACCGCTATTGACGACTGAAACAACCGCCGCTAATGGACCAATCGCATTTGCTACATCGTTTGAACCATGGGCAAAAGCCATACAACAAGCTGTCAGAACCATCAGGATCGCAAACACTTTTTCAACGTTTTTGAACTGGGTTTGACGATCTGCTTTATCACTCATTTGTAAGCGTGAAATGGCGATTTTACCTAAGATACCAACTACAGCAGCAATAGCACCTGCGAGTAGGTAAGACTCGGTAACTGAGAAATGCAGACCAACATGGGATAAGCCTTTCATAATCGTCATTAATGACATGATGAAACCAGCAAATGCCATATAGAAAGGTACGAAACGCTTAGCATTACTCAATGGATCGTCAGTGTTGAAAATGAGTTTTTGAGTGCTTTGGAAGAGGATGAATGCCATAAAGCCCGAAATAGCGGGGGTTACGATCCAAGAGCCTACAATCCCGCCCACTTTATCCCATGAGACTGAATCTGCACCAACACCCACGGCGGCGAAACCAATAATCGCACCGACGATGGAGTGAGTCGTTGATACCGGCCAGCCAAGGGCCGATGCGACGACAAGCCAAATACCTGCTGCCAACAATGATCCTATCATGCCGTAAACCAGCAATTCAGGAGTCGCAGTGAAATAGCTAGAATCAATAATACCGCTACGAATGGTATTGGTAACTTCGCCCCCAGCTAAAAATGCACCGGAAAACTCAAAGATCATTGCGATAATAATCGCTTGTTTAATTGTAATTGCGTTTGAACCTACAGAGGTTCCCATCGCATTGGCAACGTCATTCGCCCCAATACCCCATGCCATGAGAAAACCAAATGCAGCCGCAATGGCAATAAGCCACGGGCCATTGGTGACTAAGACGTTAGCCACCTCAATACCTGCATCAACCATATTGATACCTTGATAACCTTAATTTGTTAAACGCGAGCCAGCATAAGCTCAAGACGCGAACCGACGCGTTCGGCAAGATCTGCAAGACCACCGACCCATTCAATCGTTTTGTAGAGGAACATCACATCGACAGGATTCAATTCAGATTCCATAGCGAATAACTGACGGCGTAACTGAATTTGTAGATCGTCAGTATCTTCTTCGATGATATCGAGTTCGTTGATCATTTTTGCCACTAAGTCGACTTCACGGCCACGGAAACCTGTTTCTAACAGATCTTCGAGTTCATTAATGACTTGTTTTGCTAGTGCTACCGCATCGATACAGCGTTGTAGATAAGCAATAAATGGGACTTGCATGACCTGAGGGATTAACAGCTGACGGCCGATAACACGACCGGAAATATCTTTGGCTTTGTTGGCTATCTTGTCTTGTTGAGTTAAAAGTTCCAATAAATCTGTACGTTCTACTGGCATAAATAAACCGCTTGGCAGAGTAAGGCGGATTTCACGCTTCAGTGAATCTGCTTGCTTCTCGGCTAAACTAATTTGCTTACGTAATTGAACTGCACTGTCCCAGTTACCTGTGATAGTGGCTTCGAAAAAGGGGACGAGTAACGATGCGCAATCGTGTACTTTGTCCATGTGCTCTTGAAGAGGCTTAATTGGCGATTTTGCAAACACGCCCAAAATAGAGTTTACTGGCATTGCCGTTTACCTATTTAGATTGTTCCATTATTGGAAAAAGCGGGCGCATGTTAACCTATGCGTCCGCGTATTGAAACTGTGTTTTTTCAGAAAAAACGACAGGTTTATTCTAACGGGTTATATACCAACTGCAAAACCAAATCCTACGGGATTTTTATGACACATTTGTGACATTATGAACTAAAGATGACGCATCGATGAATATTTGATGACAAAGTGAGCGGTTACGCAATGAATGCTGAGATTGAATTAAAACTGTTTTTCCTGCCGATATATCAAGAATCCCTGATAAATAAGTTAGATAGTCTCGATAATGCCGTACCTCAAGGTCAACGTCGTTTGGCGAATGGTTACTTCGACACCCCTGACTTGCAATTACGTCAGTGGGACATGGGATTGCGGGTGCGCGGTTACGATGCGCACCGAGAGCAGACCATAAAAACCGCAGGACAAGTCGTGGGCGGCATTCATTCGCGGCCCGAATACAATGTGACTATCCAATCCGATAGCCCAGATTTAAGTCTATTTCCTACCAGCATTTGGCCCACTGATGCCGATTTAGCGGCAACTCAAGCTCAGTTAACTTGTATATTTCACACCGATTTTCATCGTCGCGCTTGGCATGTTCAGATTGATAACAGCGTGGTCGAAGTTGCGTTAGACATAGGTGAAATCACCGCTAATGGCCAGCAAGAAGCCCTGTGTGAGCTCGAGTTTGAACTCCTCAGTGGCGATACTGAGGCGCTACTTAAGCTGGCGATGCAAGTGGCGAGCGTTGTGCCCGTGCGTTTAGGTAAGGCCAGTAAAGCGCAGCGGGGCTATCGATTGGCGGGTAAGGCTAAGCCGCTCGATTTAAAAGCATTGGAATTTCTGCCACTGGCCGAGTCACACGATTCTTCTTTACTGGATTTAAGTGCAAACTGCCAAATCCTGCTTGAAACCGCCCTTGAGCGCTGGCAATTATTAGAGAGCATGATCGCAGAGGAAAGCGACCCTGAAGCCTGTGTGGCACTATGGTGGCGGATGCGCGCCTGTATTCGTTTGCTGCGGATGACCTTAAATCAGTTCGAATTATTGAATGTGACACTGTCTAGCCAATTTATGCTGATTGAAAAGCAGCTCGATTTTATTGAGCAGGCACAGGTGTTGACCGCTTTGCTTGGTAGCCAAAGAGGCTTATTTGCTAAACTTGGCCAACATGCCCAAGTTAAGGCGCGACTTCTGGCGCAACTGACAGAGATTAATCTGACGGAACGCTTACTCTCCCTATGGCAACAGACCGAATATGGTCAATTACAGCTGGCTATTGTTGAACTGTTGCTAAAGATCAGTGCTGGTGAAGTGGACATCACCCATCAGCCTAGCTTACGCCAGCATGCCGATCGTGCTCAGCAAGCTTCTTGGGTGGCGATAATTGAGGTCATGCCACTCAATAGCGTCATGACAGCGGCGAATTATCTACAAGTGGCCACAGTGTTGGATGCGAGCATTCTTGTGGGTCATGCCTACGGCAGTTTATATGAGGCGAAATCACGGGACGCATTTCGTGCACCTTGGCAAGATCTCGCGCTTGGGATTAAAACTTTGGCTTGTTATCGCGCCTTACAGTATGCGAGTCGGGAGTTAGATATCAATTTAGCTGAGTGGCTGGAAGACAAGCAGCAGAGTTTGTTGTTTGCTATGGAATCGACACGCCGTAACGCGATGCAACAGCTGGTCTACTGGTAGTATTACTTTTTATCGCTGATAAACGGAAAAGGCTCAATCTATATTAGATTGAGCCTTTTCATTAGTCTGTTTTCGCAACAAAGTCAGCTATTTTTTGTTTTGATAGCCTGCTTAAGTTCTGCAATTTGAGCCAGCATTTGCGCTTGATTTTGTTCTATTTTTTGTTGGTTTTCTTCCATTCTTGCTAAGGCTAATTCAAGCTCTGATTTGATTTCGGCTTTATGAGCATCTTGGCGTTCTTGACGTTCAGATTCATCTGGCGCAACAAATACCGACGCCATATAGCCTGAAATCACCCCAAAAAAACTCACACCGCTGACAATGACCACACCACCTATGATGTGGCCTGCTGTGCTTACAGGATAATAATCGCCGTAGCCGACGGTAGAGATAGTGACTAATGCCCACCAAATCGCTTGCTCAGCGGTCTGGATATTGGCGCCTTCGGTGCCGCTTTCGACAATGAGCATAATGACGGAAGCTAATGTCAGAATCGTCACCATAGCAACCAGTAGACTGGCTAAGGTGGCTTGTTTACGTTGTTTTACCAGTGGGAGCAGCAGTGAGCGACTCATGCGGATCAGGCGTATTACCCGTAGGATTTGAAAAAGCCGTGCCATACGTAGGGCTTCAATCGCCGGAATACTGGCAATAAAATCAATCCAATGGTGTTTAATGAAAAAGCGTTTATCGCGAGCACGGATCAACCCAACAAAGAAGTTAATCATAAAAATCATACAAATACTGGTATCGACAAAGAAGAGCAAGCGGTAGGTTTCGCTATCTAGGCGGCCGAAGGTCATGACAAGTACTATGATCACCGACAGCAAGGACAATAGCATCATCGCCATTTCGAATGGAGAAGGAGTGCCAAGGGTGCGAAGCGACCATGGGGTTTTATCTGTCATGCCAAACATGATCCCTGTTAAGTGCGGCGAATATCACTACTAAAGTAAAAGACTTTAGGCTGTGAGTAAATTTACTGAGTAAATAAAAGGGCTATATATCGATTAATCGCGCCAGCCAATGGTTAGAAGGGTTGGCACTTGAGATCAGCGTTGCTTTAGGTTTCATCAACAAAGTGGACTAAATCGTCGAGTACACGGCGTTTAATTTCTAGCTGTGAATCGGCACTTAAACCATATTTCTCTGCCAGTTGCACATAGTCATCTGCATTGAGTGACACGGTAAGACGCGGACGCGTTGGCCGTTTCGATACGCTAAGACCTAAAATAGTGCGAATTTGATCAGAAGGGCTAACGCCTGCATCTAACGCGGCTTTACGAATAGAGTATTGAAATTTTTCATCGAGATCGAAGGCAACCTGTGTCGCCTTAGCGGCTTGTTGGTTCTTTAACCATTGCTCGGGCAGAGGGTGTTTGGTTTTACTCATGGCGTATTACCTATTGCTATCAACCGTTTCTAGCGCTTATCTGTGAGATTGTATTGGGATTATTGATAAAGTGCGAGCACGCACTTTATCTTATTTTCGTGTTATTTCGCCGGCCAGTATTCCCGAATATCCGTTAGCGGGCGATATAGGGTCAAGACAACATCGGTATCACCCCCTTCGTAGACTTCCACTTCGACGGCGCAGCTTTCATTGTCATCAAGTAATAAATAGTACTCAAAGGGCTCACCTGTGGCGCCATTGGCATCCTGTGGCGGCTTTTGGCCACGATAATCCTGACGATGGAAATAGCCAAAAGCGGCAAAAGTCACTTGGTGGTATTGTTTTCCAAGCCATTGTTCAAGTTGTTCAGCTAAGTCGGCCGGTAATACTTGCGTAGTTAACTCGGCATGACCCGGTTCCTCGAACAGGGCGCTGAATTGCTCGAGATCGAATAATTGCTCCACTTGGGCGCGGGAAATCTTAATCGAAAAGGCGAGATAGGTTTCGTCGTCTTCTTCGATACTTAAAAAGAGTGTATCGCTGCCATGACCTTTGAGTAACCATTCGGTTTGCTGTTTACGTTCAGACTCGTAGGTATGTACGGCTTCGACCCTCAATTGTTGACCACGAAGTTGTGGCGGCAGGGCAAAACTGTCATCAATTGAGATCATGTCGCCCACATTGAGCTGGGATGGGTGATTGAGCTCGCGCTGTGGCGCTGCTTTCTTACCAAAAATACTATTGAAAAATCCCATAGTGACTCCTGCTGACTATGCTCGCGTGCGGCCTCATATTGATTGGCAGCAGATATTCACGGGCAATAGTGGTCATTTTTATTTAATGAGGATGAAACAAAAAAATGCCGAGGTCAGTAGGGGGTGATGATCCCACTGAGACTCGGCATTCGGTCAATCATTGCTTAGCTTTTACGTGCTTTGATTCGATCTAGCACTGCATTTGCGTTTGACTTTTGCTCACCAATACCCGCTTCGGCTAGTTTGGCTTGCAACGACTTATCACTGTTTTCATCGGCTAAGGTTTCAGCCGCTTTCAGGCGGTCGTCAAATTGTTGCTGACGTGCCTTGATACGTTCTAGTGAATCTTTAGCGTTCAGCAGCTTAGAGTTGCTAGACGCGAACGAGTCAGTAATGGTTGCCGTCGCTTTTTGTACGCTTTCAGTGGTTTTAACCATGCTCAACTGACGTTGATAATCAGACAGTTGGCGTTCGGTTTTCTTCACTAAGTCTTTCAAGCGTGCAGCATGGGCGCTAAAGCTATCGTTGGCGCTTTGTTGCTCAGACAACTCTTGGTCTAACTGAGCAATCTTTTCAGCAATTTCAATCGCTAAGGCTTCATTACCTTTGTCCAATGCTTGAGTTGCATAACCTTCGTGTTCTGCAATCGAACGTTTCAGGCGGTCGATTTCACGGCTGGCTTGCATTTCTTTCGCCATGACATCGGTCAGTTCACGTTTAGCATTGGTTAAATGCTTTTCTGCGTCACGGATTTCCTGTTCGAAAATACGGGTTGAGTTTGCGTCAACGATGCCTTGACCCACTTCGGTAGCACCACCACGAAACGCTGTTAAAATTTTATTCAGAATGCCCATTTTGTGGCTCCTTATTTCAGATAATCGACCATTTCATCGATAACTTCTAAACAGTTATCAGATAAAACTGCTAATTCTTGCTCGATTTCGAGCATGCTAGATTGTAGTGATAGCGCACCGTAAACCACGTATTTGTCATCAATTTTTGCAAAAGCTGACAAGGGCATTGGAATGTTGAGCTCTAGCATGGTTTCAAACATTTCACTGCGACGTTCTTGATTTACTTCGTTCTCGCCCCACAGGTAGCTGATGCAAAGTACTTGGTTGTCCGTTACCGATACAAATACCGGGATTTCTTCACGGCCGACCACATTCACTTGCAACACTTCGACTTCACCATCGATTGGATAACAATCAAATTGAAAGCCAGTTTGGCTGTTGTTGCCAAGACTGTTGAGGTGATTGGCAATGGTATGGATATTCATATTTGTCCTTATTGACATATTATGTCTGTATTCAAAGATAGCACTGAGACATAATATGTCAAGTACTATCTCATCCTATTAAAAAAGATCCAGTCCTTGATTTTCGGACCAATCTTGCAAATGGTAGTGATACAGCTGCAATGAACCCAATTCATTGGGTTTTATGTTGGCGGCATCTTGATAAAAATTGGCTGGAAACTCAAAGGCGCCATCCACTAAACCTAAAGTGAGCCAGTCATCTTTGATGGGCAACTCAGTTAACTTTGCTAATCTGTGTTGTGCATCGAGTCCGCCTAATGTTGCAATACTCCAGCCCCATTCGCCAAAACTGGGCACATTATGATGGTACTGCTTTACGTCAAATCCCGCCAATGCCAAGGTTTTTGCTACCGAAATAAAGGCCTTAGGGGCATGGTAAGGCGATGTTGACTGTACAGTCAGAGCGCCATCACTGCTCATAAGTTCCTTTAATTTACGGTAGAAATAGTCCGAATACAGCTTATTAAGATCGGGATGGCTCGGATCAGGCAAGTCTACGATAATCGCATCGTATTTCACGCCTGTGGCAATCAGTTTATCGACACCATTAAATGCATCGTCGTTGATCACTGTGACACGGGGATCGTTCAGTGCATTGCCATTGAGCGCCAACATAGCGCGACTGAGACTATCGGGCATATCTGTATCGGGCGATTTAAATAATTGCACTAGGCCCACATCGAGATCGAGCAGCGTGACTTGTTCAGGCTCCCAGCGCAGTACTTGTTTGAGACCGAGTCCATCACCGCCGCCAATGATCAGCACCTTGTTGTGACGGGCACTGGCCGCGAGCGTAGGATGAACGAGAAACGTATGGTAGATGTGCTCGTCTATGCTAGAAAATTGTAAGCGACCATTGATGTATAAAGCATAAACGGGCGGCAGACCGTTACCGCGCAACCGCTCGGTGAAGGTCAGCTGTTGGAAACGTGTCGCCTTGGCGTAAACCACTTTGTCTTTATAGAGCAAATTATTGAATTCTTGCTCCCAGCGTGGGCCGTGGATTGCTAATACGAGTAAGACACCAGTCACGATAAAATGCCCACTCAAAAGCAGTTTAGGGCGGCGGATTTTAGGCCAGAATCGCCAGATAAACACAAAACCTGCCAATAGATTGAAACTGGCAGTTAAGGCGGCGGCGAGTTGGATATCGATGGCGAGCATAAAGCCAACCCAAATGGCGGCACCTATGCCTGCGCCTATGTAATCAGCTCCATAAATGGTGCCCGCGTTATGCAGTAAATGCTCGTCGGAAAGGGATTGGCGAACCCTCGCAATCAGCGGGATTTCCATACCAATCATCAGGCCCAATAACACACCCCACACATAGGGTAAGTATTCGCTGAGTTTTTGCAGCGAGCCTATCATGCCACCTTCGGGCAGTTGATCTGGCGGTAAACCTAAGGTGTTAGCAATGATCAATGGCAGTTGTTGACCAAAACCAATCACCGCTGCTGTGATTAAAATGGCGAGTGAGCCACAGAGTGCAACTGTAAGTTCTAAAATCACAAAACCAGTAAAGGCATCACGGATCTTACGCGCGGCGAAGGCACCTAGCCCCATGGAGACAATCATTAAGCCTATCATGGTGTAAATGGCGGCTTCTAATGCGCCTAAAATGCGGCCCGCATAGTGGGATAAAAGATATTCATAGATCAGGCCGCAACCTGCTAATACGGCCATAATGCCCAATAAGAGAACATCGTCGAACCAACCTAGGCGGCTAGGTTTAGCCGCCGAGGGAGTTAAGCTAATTTCTTGCATTCGATTAAGCCATCAGTGCCGTAAGAATAAGTGCGATAGCGATACTGATCGCCATTTCTACTGCGGCGATACCGATATTGTGTTGTCTTTCCACTTCATCGGCTAAATCGATACGGGCTAATACCAGTTTCTTCACGACGAACAGCAGTAAGGAGAGCGCGATCAGCATAATGACTGAGAACACTAACCAACCGATCACATTCGTCACATAAGCCGTTGGATTATAAATAATAAAGTGACTGGCGGCATTAAAGCTCAGTGCCATAGCAATCATGTAACCTGCATGGCGTAGCGCTAACGCTGTATGACCTTGGGCTAAGGCTTGCTGCATAGACGAGTCTTGGTTGCGGCTTGCGAAACGGTTTTCACGCCAGCGCGTGAGTAGCACTAACATCAACTGCGAAATCGCAAAGGCGCTGAAGATGGCAATGAAGGTATCGACCGTTAAATCTTCTGCCCACAGCAAGACGGAGCGAATGATAATGGCGGTAGCAATAGCAACGCTAGCATCGACGATAGCGACGGACACATTACCTTTGATGATTTGCTCGTTCTTATCAAACTCATTTAGCGCTATTTTATCGTGGAGAAAACGGCCGAGTTTAATCAGTACTAAACCGAATAAACCATAGCAGCTCATGCCAATCGCTTCGGTAAGATAAGAGTGTGCCGCAGCGCCTGTGATAGCGCCTGTAAGCACTATGCCTAGGGCGGCAACTGCGCCAGCGGTACTTATGCCAAAGGCAAAGTTATCCCGCTCTGCCAGCTCCTTACTGCTATTGACCTTTACACTCCAACCTTGCAAATAACGCATTAGCGTTAGCAAAATCACGGCTATGGTGAGATCGATAGCCAGAATGATGGCTAGCTCTGGTGTGATACCGAAATCCTGAAATAATGTCATTGGAAATCCTTAGTTACTTGCCCCGGCGCACACTGCGGGTCGTGCGATTGCTGGAATTGCGGAAACTGCTGTCTTTAGCATAGTTAGATCGAAACTTACTGTTCGAACTCTTGCTCGCACTTGTCGTGCTGGCCTTAGGTGCGCTGGTACTTTCACGGGATAACGCCGTGCCACCAGTTCGCGGTTTAGCATAAGGGCTGTCAAAGCGCTTGCCTTGTGAGTCGAAACGTTTTTTCGTTTGTTCGAAGGTCTTATTTTGCGCATCCGCTTGTTTGGGTGAGGTATAGCGATAACGACCTACGTCATTGTAATAGCTATAACCTCGGTTACCCGACCAACGATCGTAGGAAACTGGGCGATTGAAGACATTCGAAAACATCGAATACATGCCATACCAAGCCCAAAACGAAGTGCCGCTCGAGTCGGTTTGCCAGTTACCGTAAGAGGGATTGCCGACCAGTTGACTACCAGGGCCGAAATCTTCACCGCCATTGGCTAATGTTGCGGCCTCACGGCTAATCGCATTTACGCGAGCCAGTTTGCCGTCGGACATATCGGCGACCACGTTGACGGGATCAGACAACATATCGTTAAACAGACTGGGATCTGCGGCTTGATAAAGATTTTCTGCTTCGGCCAGCTGTTGATCGAGATCGGCAAAGTTACTCGCCACTTTCGATTCATCTAAACGACGTTTTAGCGAGGTATACATGGGACCTTGGGTACCAGAATCCTTTGCTAATTCATCGAGTAAGGGTGCTAAATCGGGTTTCTGCTGCTTTAGCAGTGTCGTGTATTGTTTTAAGAGGTTAGCGTTACGCAACTGGCCGTCATCGATCATCGTCGTGAGCGTAGCGAGACGTTGCTGTGTGAGTTGTTGATACTTCGCGATTTTATCCGGTCTGTCATCGCCACAACCCGTCAGCGATAGCGAAACGGCTAAAAAAAGTATCGATGTGAGAACACGGGTTAGCATTCCTGCCATGTTTTCTCCAAAAGGTAATGAAATAAAACTCAAATACTTGCAGGCAATAATAATCCGCTTGCCCAATATGCCTGCCGCGCAGGTTATAGTACCCTTAAATGCCACAGATAAAAGTGTAAACCTTTATTTGTGTGTTACATCAGGTAGCTGCAAGTCTCGTCGAACATAACATGATGTGGCGTCAATCTATATCATTTACGACATAATATGTCGATAGCTAAATTTGTTAGGGATTATTATGACCATGCAAAAAGACAGTAATAAGTCATTGTCTATTCTTATTAATCAAACCGCTGAACGCAATTGGCTGCGATTAGAGGAAGCATGGTCCGAAGGACTTGCGCAATTAACGCCTGCTCAGCAGCAAGAACTCAAAACGGTTTTGGGACTCAGTGATTATGTGACGGCTCAACTATGCCGACATCCCGAGTGGATCGCTATGCTGTTTGCGGGCGAGTTAAGCCTGATTGATCGTAAAAACTTTGATGTTGATTTACATGAAGAACTGGCTAGCACGACCACTGAGGAGATGGCTAAAACCACCCTGCGACGGTTTCGTAACTATCAAATGGTGCGTTTAGCTTGGCGTGACTTTTTAGACTATGCCAGTTTAGAGGAATCCTTGCTTGATCTGTCGGCGCTCGCCGAAGCGTTAGTGATCTGCGCCCGCGATTGGCTCTATAAAGATATGTGCGCTCAATATGGCACGCCTATGGACAAAGAAGGGAATCCGCAACCGCTACTGATTTTAGGCATGGGTAAGTTAGGCGGCCGCGAGCTTAATTTCTCCTCCGATATCGATTTGATTTTCACGTTTCCTGAGCATGGCGAAACCGTCGGCGGTCGTCGCAGTTTAGACAATCAACAATTCTTTATCCGCATGGGGCAAAGGTTAGTGAACTTGCTCGATCAAGTCACAGTCGATGGTTTCGTGTTCCGTGTGGATATGCGTTTGCGTCCCTACGGTGAAAGTGGCCCCTTGGTGGTGAGTTTTAGCGGTCTTGAGGATTATTACCAAGAACAAGGACGAGACTGGGAGCGTTATGCCATGGTCAAGGCGCGTGCGCTCGGGCCTTGGAACCATTTCTCCGATGAACTACACAGCCTCCTGAGACCCTTTGTGTATCGCCGTTATATCGACTTTTCGGCAATTGAATCCCTGCGGAAAATGAAGCAACTCATCGCGCAAGAAGTGCGGCGCCGTCATTTGACCGACAATATTAAACTCGGTGCAGGCGGTATTCGTGAGGTCGAGTTCGTGGTGCAAAGTTTTCAATTGATCCGTGGCGGCCGTGAGCCTGCGTTGCGTCAGCAGAGTTTATTCGGTGCTATCGATACGCTTTACAGCTTAGGGCAGTTTGAATATTTGGCGGTGGATGAGCTTAAACACAGTTATTTACTGCTGCGCCGGGTTGAGAATCTGCTGCAAGCCATTGACGATAAACAAACCCAAACCTTACCGAATAATCCATTGGATTGGGCTCGATTGTGCCATGTACTCGATATGGCTAATGAGGTTGATTTACGCACTCATATTGAAGCGGCAATGAGCAAAATCCATCGTCATTTTAAAGCCACAGTGGGCGGCGAAGAAGGCGAAGAAAAAGCTGAACATTGGACGACGCAGCTGTGGAACATGCAAGACCTTGATGATGGCATCGCGTTGTTGGCCGAACAGCAAATTGATGATGACAAGCTGTGCCCTATGCTCAGCAGTTGGCGCGAAACAGTGACTAAGCGTTCGATTGGTCCACGCGGGCGAGAAACCTTAGATAAATTAATGCCAAGATTATTGGAAGAATTGATTAATCAACAGAGTCCATCGTCAGCTTTTGAGCCCGTGTCTAAGGTGCTGGAGCAGATTTTAACTCGCACCACTTACCTTGAGCTTTTGTGTGAAAACCCTGGTGCGCGGCAGCAGTTAGTGAGCTTGTGTTGCGCCAGTCCTTGGATTGCCGCGCAGTTGGCTAAATTCCCCATGTTGCTCGATGAGCTTATCGATCCGTCGCAGCTCTATGACACGACCTCCATCGACGATTATCCGAGCGAGCTGCGTCAGTACATGATGCGCGTGCCCGAGGATGATATGGAGCAGCAAATGGAAGCGCTGCGACAATTTAAGCTTTCACAACAACTTAAAATCGCCGCAGCCGATGTCACGGGTGTTTTACCCGTGATGCAAGTGAGCGATCACTTAACTTTTTTAGCCGAAGCTATTATCGAACAAGTGGTGATGCAGGCGTGGCAACAGGTTTCAGTGCGCCACGGCGTGCCCGCACACCTTGAGGGCAGTGACACAGGCTTTGCCGTTGTCGGTTATGGCAAGCTCGGCGGGATTGAATTGGGTTACGGCTCCGATCTCGATTTAGTTTTCTTGTGTGAAAATAAAACAGAGAACGGCCTGACCAATGGTGATCGCCCGATTGAAGTTGGTCATTTTTACCTCAAACTCGCCCAGCGCATTCTGCATTTATTCTCGACTCGCACCACTTCGGGGGAGTTGTATGAAGTGGATATGCGCCTGCGTCCTTCTGGCGCCTCGGGTTTGATGGTCAGTGAGATTGAGCGTTTTGGCGAATACCAAGCTAATGAGGCGTGGACTTGGGAACATCAAGCTTTAGTTCGCTCGCGTTTTGTTTTTGGCGACAATAGTTTAGCGGTTAAATTCAGTCATATTCGCGCTTCAGTATTGGAAAAACCCCGTGATAAAGCTGAGCTGCAAAAAGCGGTACGTGAGATGCGTCAGAAGATGCGCGATCACTTGCTTAAAGTCAGTGATGGCATGTTTGATTTAAAGCAGAGTCCAGGCGGGATTGCCGATATTGAGTTTATTGCCCAGTACTTAGTGCTGGCTAATGCTCACGAGTATCCAGAGCTAACGATTTGGTCTGACAATGTGCGGATTTTTGGTGTGTTAGCTGAGCTTGAACTTTTGCCAATGATGAGTGCCCAGCATTTAACTCAGACATATTGCTTACTACGGGATGAAAATCATCGACTGACTCTGCAACAAAAGGCGGGGCAGTTACCAGTGTCAGAGGTAGAAGACCATGCTGAGCGGGTGTTAAACATTTATCGTGCTGTGCTCGAATAGTGCAGTCTTTAAGGGGATTAAGGCTGATACGAATTTCAGCCTTAACACCGCAAGAATACACCATTTAGGCTAGAGTTTAATGAGAGCAGTTAGCTGAGAGTGCCATGCAATTACCTACAATTCCTGAAAACGAGCTGCAACGCTTGGCTACGTTACGGGCACTTAATGTGCTCGACACCGATGCCGAGGAACGTTTCGATCGTATTACTCGGCTTACGCGCAGAATTTTCTCCTTGCCCATCTGTGTTGTGACCTTAGTAGATGCCGATCGGCAATGGTTTAAATCCCGTCAAGGATTGGAGGTGACTGAAACACCTCGGGAAATTTCATTTTGTGGACATGCGATCAATCATGACGGCATTTTCATCGTGAACGACGCCCTCAAAGATCCCCGCTTTAGTGACAATCCTCTGGTGACTGAGCAGCCGCATATTCGCTTTTACGCCGGCTATCCCCTCACCATTCACGAGCAATATCGGGTGGGTACTTTGTGTTTAATCGGTACTGAACCGCGGGATTTTACGGCTGAAGACATTGAAACCTTAACGGATTTAGGACAAATGGTAGAGGCTGAATTACTCTCTATCGCGCAAAATACCTTAGATCCCTTGACGGCTATTTCGAATCGACGTGGTTTTGAATTACTGGCCCATCAGTCACTGGCGAGTTGTCGACGTACCGAATCTGAGGCGGCCTTACTCTTCTTCGATCTCGACTTTTTTAAGGAAGTGAATGACAGCTTTGGTCATCGCAAGGGCGACCAAGTGTTATACGATTTTGCCCATATCTTAATGACTGCTTTTAGGGAGTCGGATGTGATCGCAAGGCTTGGCGGTGATGAGTTTGTGGTGTTATTAAGTTTTGTGCATAGAGATACAGTCAATCGGGTCATCGAGCGTTTTAAGCAGTTACTTGATCAATATAATCAACAGCATCCTAAGCAACATAGATTGGCGACCAGCATAGGTATCGCCCATTGGACACCGGATTCGGATATGAGCTTAGAGGATCTGTTAGATTCCGCCGATAAAGCCATGTATCAGGATAAAGCCACACATCACAGTGATGCATCTTAAATTGTTTACGCTTATGCCAATGAAAAGGGAGACAATAATGCCTCCCTTTTCATTGGACTTTATTCGGCGAAGAAGTACTAAGCTGTAATGAGCGTTACCCAATGTTGATATAAGGGTAAGCCAATTAACACGTTAACCGGAAACGTAATGCCGAGTGAGGCCAGCATAGCCAGCCCTATATTGGCTTCGGGGATTGCGGCACGAATGGCCGCTGGCGCTGCGATATAAGATGCGCTGGCACTTAATGCCGCTAACACTAAAATGCTGCCTGAAGGTAAGTCCAGCCAAACACCTACACCAATACCACACCAAGCCAATACAAAGGGCGCTACGGCGGCAAACATTAATAACCGCCATTGTTTAAGTGGTAGCGGCAAACACACTTTGGCCGTTACTAAGCCCATTTCCAGTAAAAATAATGCCAGTAAGGTTTTGAATCCGCCTAGTAGCACAGGTGTAAGCGGCGCAAGTCCCGTTGGGCCGTAAAGCCAACCTATCACCACACCGCCAAGGAGTAATACAACGCCACGACTGGTTAAGGCTTCGTGCAACACGCTTGATTGAGTTTCATTTTTGGGTGATGTTTCAATTGCTTTTTTGGCACTTAAGTATCTGTGTAACCAGAGCATTACGACAATAGCAGGTAGTTCCAGCAGAACGAGATACAGGGTCGTTTCTGGCCTTAAGATCAGCCCAGATTTTTCAACCATAGCCATCACCACCGCAAAGGTTCCCGCACTGACGGAGCCGTAATGGGCGGCAATACTAATGGCATCGGTATGGCCAATGCGAACCAGCCGGGTTAGTACAGGGTATAAGGCCAAGGGGATAATCAAACCTAAGGCAACAACCGTTAACAGCTCAGTGAACACTAAGTTTTGAGTGTGACCGTGGAGCGCCATTCCGCCCTTTAAACCTAAGGTAAGCATTAACAGTATGGATAGGGTTTCGTAGATCGCGGGTGGGACTTTAAGATCTGACTTCACTAGGCCAGCTAACAGGCCTAAGGCGAAAAAGGCAATGACAATATCTGGCATAAGTATCTCATTAAGTTTGACTTTTAAGCGGTTCAAAACGCGCTTGCTTGTCGAGTGATCCTGATGGCTGGTGATTTTGGACCTAATTAGTTATATTGAAAAATAAATTGTTTACCACCTAGGTATAGATAATTATCTATGGATAAGCGTTCGTCATCGACTCAGCTTAAATTGCGGCATTTGAGTTTTCGGTTACTGCAGGTGTATGTGCAAGTGGTGCGGTTAGGTAATATTTCCGCAGCGGCGAGGGCATTGCATTTAACTCAACCCACAGTGTCATTACAGCTTAAAAAACTGGCCGATGTGTTGGGCGAGCCATTACTCGAGAGTCGTGATGGCCGCATGTTACCGACCTTGATTGGTAATGAGTTGTACCGCGCAGCCTGCGATACCTTGAGTCGTTTTGAGGATTTCGATGCTTTTATGCAGCAGGCTAAAGGTGGCAGTGTCGGTCACATTAATATCGGTATTGTCACTACCGCAAAATACGTGTTACCACGGATTTTAGGGGCATTTTATCGGCAGTTTCCACAGGTTAAAGTGACCTTAAACATTGGTAACCGTGCCCATGTATTAGGCAGATTTGAACGTCAAGAAGATGATTTATACCTGTTCAGTCATCCTCCAAGTGGCGATAACGTGTTATCTGCACGCATCATTAAAAATCCGCTGCAACTGATTGCACCAAAGGAGCATTGGGCAGTGGGTCGTGAACAAGTGAATTTTAACGAGCTTAAGAATGAGCGTTTTATCGTGCGCGAACCGGGGTCAGCCACCCGCTTAATGTTCGAGTCTTGGTGCAGCGGACAAGGCATCACGCTCGGTGATACTATGCAAATCGAGAGTAATGAGGCGATACGCTTGAGCGTCGCGTCGGGCTTAGGTTTGTCGGTGATTTCGGCGCATACCTTGCAAGAAGGGCGCGAAAAACCTGCAATTCTAACTGTTACGGGGTTTCCGCTCGAAAGTAACTGGTATCTAGTTGGCCGTAAAGATCGCCGTTTGCCCTATGCCGCCATGCAACTGGTGGACTTTATGGCGGCGCATTTGGTCGAGTGTATCGAGCCAGAATGGGTTGCCACTGATATCAGTGAATTGGCTATGCACTTTAATCATGCACCGCAAACTCGGTCCTAGCACTCTTGAGTCTTGCTTGTATTATGGAAGCTTTATTAAACTAGATCATAGCGTTATGCATTGAGGGTAACGGTTGAACACATCTTGCGCCATTACCCTCAGATTCCATTATAAAGCGATACTCTAGACTTTAAATCGCGTCAGTAGATTGTTCAGTTCAACGGCGAGTCTTGAGAGTTCATGTGCCGAGGCACTGGTTTGCTGTGCCCCCGCAGCACTTTGGCTGGCAAGATCACTAATATTCACAATGTTTTTATCGACCTCACGTGCGACTTTCGCTTGCTCTTCGGCGGCGCTTGCGATGACCATGTTGCTGTTATTCATCGTACTGATTTGGCGATTAATCGTGTTTAATGCATCCCCTGCCAATCTTGCGACTGAGAGTGCCTGTTCAGCCTTTTGGCCGCTATGCTGCATTGATTGCACAGCCGTTTCGGTACCGTGCTGGATTTTGTTAATCATGTCTTCAATTTCACTGGTCGAGGACTGAGTGCGATGGGCTAGGGCGCGAACTTCATCAGCAACAACCGCAAAACCACGGCCTGTATCGCCCGCTCGCGCCGCTTCAATGGCTGCGTTTAGGGCCAGTAAATTCGTTTGCTCAGCAATGGCGCGGATCACATCGAGAACTTTACCTATATCCCTCGCTTGAATCGCTAAGGTTTGAACAACCTGTGAACTTTGCGTCACATCCTGATTCATGTCGATAATGGCTGCGACTGTCTGATCTACCTGTTTTTTACCTAATTCGGTACTGCGGGCGGTTTCTTCAGAGGCTTCTGAAGCGAGCACCGCCGTATTGGCTACTTCATCCACTGCCGAACTCATTTCGGTAATCGCAGTTGCCGCTTGCTGTATTTCATCATTTTGTTGTTGTATGCCGCGGGAAGCATCTTCAGTGACTGAATTGAGTTCTTCGGCGGCGGAGGCGAGCTGGCTAGAGGAGTTTGCTATATGGGATAAAGTGTCGCGCAGGTTTTGCTGCATTTCAGCTAATGATTGCATCAGTTGACTGGTTTCATCTTTACCCACTGTGCTGATTTTCTGCGTTAAATCCCCCCTTGCGACTGCTACTGAAATGCCTACAGCTTCCTTCATTGGCTGCACGATACTGCGAGTTAAAAATATTGCCACCATAAATGCAGCGATTAAGGAGCCCACTATCATAATGCTGTTTAGCCATTTACTCTCGTCGTAGGCTTGTGCAGTTATTTGACCTTGTTCCTTTGCATATTCAGTATTCAAGCTGCCAATGCTAATGAGCGTCTTTGTCATTTTTTCGGCTTGCACTATCATGACATCATCCATGATCCGTTTAGCTTCGGCTGCATCATTCGCCTGTAGCTTGCTGATCATCTCATCTTGATGCTTTAAATACAGATCAAGGCTGCCACTAAATTCTTGATAGAGCTCCTGCTCACCTGGCAGGCTAATTAAAGGCTCATAGTTTTTTTGATCCGTTTTAATACTCTGGCGGATTTGCCTTAATGTATCGAGTCCTTTGTTAAGTTCAGCAGTCGAATTTGCTAATAACAGGCGAAATGTAAACACCCTAGCGCGCATCACATTGAGGTTGATGCTCGACAGACTGACTAGCGAAGGTAGGGTATTATCTTCAATTTCTACAGCAGTGGAGCGCATGGATGACATTGTCTGTAATGACATGATTCCTTGAAGTAGCAACACAAGAGCAAGTAATCCAAACGCAGCAATTAATCGTGAGCCAATCTTAAATTGTCGTAACCACATAAGTTAATCGTCCCTGTATTTAAAAGAGTTCCGTTTAAGGCTGTTCTTAATATTGTCTAGCGAATATTTCGAACTAAGTGTCATGGTGCTTAGTCAGAATCATGAGTCTTTAGTTGATTGCATAAACTATAGATTATATTTTTGAGCTTTTATGTTGCAGGTTGTAAATTTGAACGATTTAAACCTATAGGCTGTAAATTAGAACAATTGAAACTAAGTTACACCGTACCTTAAAACTCAAGGTTAGCAACAGCTAGAAGCAAATTGAACGTAATGAGTCATTTGGTTGTGTGGATTGAATCGATGATGGAGGATGGGTTTTCTATTTTATGTATTTGATTTTAAATTATTATAATAGTTTTTACTGTACTAGTTTGTTTATGATTGCTGATTTTCAATTTAGGTACTTATTCATCTTTCTAGGCTTGTATCTGCAAATAGCGTATTTGACTTGTTATATTCTGAATGCATGAATTATCTTGTCACTAATTGTTCCTCGAATTTTTATCGTGATGGCTAACTTCTTGCTTATCAATATTAGGCTTTTGGTCTAACTCAACAGAGCGATAAATCGCTAATGTTTTACGGTCATTCACTTCGACTCATTGCTATTAATCGACTGTAGGTGCGGCGGAATTCAAAACTGAGTGCGCCAACTTGATAGAGTTCACTCAGTGGCACGTCGCAGCTGAGATATAAGCTGACATTTTGATCGTATAACTCATCAATCAAGCTAATAAAGCGCCGTGCTGGGTCGTCGTTGGCCGCATAGGAGAGTTTGCGCTCGCCCGTGGCTGCGGCTTGGTTATCACCTGTACCGTCTTCTGTGCCGCGGGCACGGATCCAGCTTTTTACTTCGCCGCCTAATTTGGGAACGCTGCTCACCATTAAGATCTTAAATCGACTGGCTATTTCGATATAATCGAGCTGGGATCTCGGGCCGTCACATAGGGCATAAAAGTCGAACCAAGCGACTGAGTTGCCTGTTGGCGCTATAGCGGCGCGGATCACAGGGATTTCACGGTTGCAGATGGTGAGGCTAGCATTACTCATTCTGCTATCACTAATGCCAATAGCGCTCATATTGGGTCTATTTGGCGTTAACCTATTCACTAGCTTGTCAAAAATCTGCTCAAAATCGAGTGTTCCGGTAATGCCGATATTGCGGGAAATCGAGGCGTTAACTTCAGCGCTATCAATGCCAATCTCGTTGTTTAATGAAGGATTGCTAGCGTGCATCCTATGGTCTTGGTTGCCATTGAGATGCAGCATTTGAGTGTGTGTTTGCAGCAGTTGGATGCAAGGTAAAAATCTGTGTCTAGCTAGGCCGTTCTCATATAAGCGCTCAATAGGAATATTTGAGGTGGCGACCAGCACCACCCCTTGTTTGAATAGGCATTCAAAGAGCCCAGCGAGTATCATGGCATCGCCAATGTCCGAGACAAAAAACTCATCGAAACACAGCACCTTGCACTCTTTTGCGAGATTTTTAGCTATGAGTGTTAACGGATCTCGTTTGCCCGAATGCTCGCGTAATGCTTGGTGAATCCGCGCCATAAATCGGTGAAAATGCAGTCTTAACTTGCCTTCACTCGGCAAGCAATCGAAAAACAAATCCATCAGAAACGTTTTGCCCCGACCCACATCGCCCCACAGATACAGACCTTTGATTGCTTGTTTGTTGATAAGGGAAAACTGTGCTGAATGTGGCTGTAGCATCAACTGCTTAAATAGCACATCGAGCGCCAACATCGCCTGTTGCTGCGCGGGATCGTCAATGAGATCTATGCTCACCTTGGCGCGATACGCTTCAAGTGGTGTCACGATTGGGGTTATCGATTGCGAGCTAGCGGAGTTTGAATGTGCCATGTCGGGGTCTCGTTGGCGGTTTGTTTTCGGTGTTTGCTGCTAGTGTGTTCTTTAGCTTTGTTTTAGTGCGATATCAACACTCACCTTTTTGAGGCATCCTGTTACTCATATTCAGGTACTCGGGAGCCATATGGCAAGATGCTCAGGGTAACATAGTCGCTGGCGTGACTTAAGTCCCGCTCTGGGGCTTAGGTTAAATACTAAGCGAAACCAGTGCTTTATTCTCGAGGACTTTTACCATAACATCTTTGTCACAAAAATAATGATATGGAATGAATCCTATGGCGAGTAAGGGCAATGGCATTACGGTTATCAGTGCACAAACCTTGATTGAGGGCGACATTCAGTTAGAGAGCGCGGCATTCATTGCGGGTAAATTGCAGGGCAAGATTAGATCAGCAGGACAAATTAAGATCGAACTTGGCGGCGAAATCTCTGGTGAAGTCAGTTGTGATGAGCTGCGGGTTTGTGGCGTATTTCGCGGAAGAGTCTGTTGTAATAAGTTGATTATTACCAGTTCTGGTGTGGTTGACGGTGAAGTCGCCAGTCATCAGATGGAGATTTACGAAGGTGGGCAGTTTATTGGTCAGCGTATTAAAGGTCCTGAACTCGATGCCTTGCCGGACATGCTACAAGCACTCGCGCCAATAGCTCAACGCTCGGATGCGCATTTATATGCCAGTGAAAGCACTTTACTAAGAGGTGATCACCTGGCGATTCGCCCTTGGCTGTATGTTGCAGTGGCAACTGTCGTCATAGCGTTAGGTTTTAGTTTTGGACCCGAGCAATTGCGTGAGTGGTTACCGAATCTTAGTGACAGCACGTTGAAAACTGAGGTGTCTCCGGCAATCGAGGGGCTTAAGGCCGTAAATGGTATGGCTCCTGATCAACCTGCTACGCCAAATAGCGCGAATGCCGACAATATGGCGGTATTACCGGCAGCGGATCCTGATCCGCAGGCCATGCAGCAGGATTCGGCGATGGAAGATTTACAACAAATGGAACAAGGCCATGAACAGATGACGCAGGGTAATAATGGTGCACCGCCTGCCAGCGACAGTGCGACCAATAAGCTCTAATCTGTCGATCGCGCATTTGAATCTTTTAGAAGGATTATTTGGCTTTAGTTGTCAGTTAGGCCAACCTTGACCCTTTCAAACTGCCACTCTGGTAGCTTGGTTTTTAAGTCAGGAAGAATTCGATCAACATCGCCCCGCAAAATAATCAATGGATTACCACTAAAAGCCGCGTTTGCTAACTGTTGTAGCCTGTCGGGCGTTAGAGCCTGTAATCCTGCATTTAGCTGCTGAACTTCAATTTGAGTTAATCCTGTCGCGACTTGGTGGATATATTGGTTTTCACGTTGAATGCTGTTGTCTTGGCTGAGCAAATCTTCACCGATCAAATAGGTTTTAAGTGCATCGATTTCACCTTGGCTAGCACCTTGCGTCTTAACCAGTGCGAGGTGATCGAGTATACCCACCACAAACGCGCCCGTATGTTCTATGGCTGTACTGCCGTAAAATTTGATGCTGCTGGACAGCGGTGCATTGGCGCACTGGCCGTAGATGCCATAGGTGAGGCCGCGTTTTTCCCGTAAATCATAGTAGAGTCTGCCCGAAAAACTGCGGCCCATGAGTGCGGATAAACTGCGACAGCTTAAGGCGACTTCCTGTGGGTTCAGTTGCTGCTGAGTTGATGCATCACTTAGGACATGATCTATGGCATAACCTAGGCGGACTTGGGTTTGCACGCTGCCCGGCGCATCAATAAGGTAAATCCTCTTGATTTGCTGAGGCTTTACTGTCTCTGGTTTATCCGCTTTCGGCACTGAATTAGGCAATAATGGCCACAGTTTAAGGCTAGCTTGAAGGTCAAATTTAGCGTTATTTGCCAAAGAGTTGGGTAGAAAAAGATGCCACTGTGCTTGTGTTACCGCCTGCTGTTGGATTTGTTGTAGTTGCCTTAGGCTGAGTGAATCGAACAATGCATTATTATTGATCACTCTATTGTAGGGATGTTCAGGGCCGAGCAGTTTATCGCGCCACACTTTATCTATCTCGGCGCCACTAAAGGCGTTTAAGTGTTTATTGAGCTTGAGTTGACGGCGAATATTGTCGACATCGGCGGGGGCTGTTGTCGCATCAACAAAGGCATCTGGCTGCCAAAATTGCAGTAGTAAGCCGTAGATATGGTTAACATCGTCGGGGCAAGTGAGGCTTAAATTAATGCTGTGCAAGCTGACACGCATATTGAAAGTCTCAAGACAGGGATTTGCGCGGCTAATGGCAAGTGCGCGGGCCTTTTCTTGAAAGGCAATCTGTAAAATATCAGGATTATTGAAGGGAACTTGCGGGCTCACAGCCGCTAAACTGACCCTGTTGCTCACACTGTTATTAATTTGAACTGAGGCAAGGCGATGTAACTGATAGGGTAAATCCAATTCGGTATGGACTTTATCGGTAAAAATTTCATCCGTTACGGGGATAATGACGCCGCTTTTGGGTAAATGATTGTTCAAAGAGCTAGGCAAAGAATGGGCTAAAGAGTTTGGCGTTTCAAAATGGGCCAAACTCGGCGGTTCGCTCGGCGTGAAGACGATTTGCGTCTGCTGGCAGGCGTTTAGTGATAAAGCCACAGCGCAGAACATTAAGCCTTGTAGCTGCTTTGACATTGTCTGAGTCGTCATAATACCGCATCCTCTAAACTGTCACTCATATCGTTAGGCAGCCATTCCAGTAGCGTTTTACCCCAGCGAATATACCAAGGTGGCAGTAGGTCGACTCGGACATAATCTTGGTTGAAATACCGTTTTGCGACGCTTTGGATATCGTCGGCCGTGACTGCGTTGATCCGTTGCCACTGCGCGGTAAAGGGATGGTCTTTATCTTGAGGCGACGTTGCGGAAAGCTTGATGGCTAAGGCCTGTGTGTCATCCAGTTGTTGTAATTGATTGTTTAACCACACTTGTTTAAGTGTGCAAAGACTTGCTTCATCCAGAGCATCTTGCTGCGTTTGTGCCACAAGTCCCAACACTTTTTGCACTAAGGCATCGAGTGAGGTCCGTGCCCGTGGAACCAAGACGATATTCGCTATGCCGTGATTTTCTAACTCAAAGGGCAGGGAGTAGCTGAGCATTTGTTCGGGATTATGCAGACTGAGTTTAGCGAGTGCACTGGCGGTGTTTTGAAATAAATAGCCTTCTAGCAGCCGAATTGCCGCAGCATCGGGGTGATCTTTACCTACTGTATGCCAAGCGAGCAGTAATCCGGGCCAAGGTCCGCGCTTATCCACTAACTCAGCATGTACTTGTTTAGGCTGGATTATTAACTCAGAAAATTCAGGTTCAGCAATTCTTGGCCTAGACCAAGCCGCAAAATTTTGCTCAATCCATTGTCGGGTTTGTGGGCTTAGTTTGCCGACAAGGGAAAGCTGCATCGCATCGGGACGATAATAAGCACGGTGAAAGACCGTTAGGTTTTCTGGCGTGGCTTGCAAGATATCTTCGCGACTGCCAATAATACCGTGACCGTAAGGAGTACCTTTTACTTGCTCGAGTAAAAACGTCATCGCGCTGCGGATATAGGGCTGATTATCTATGGTTTGTGCCATTTCCTGCAGTACGGTTTCCTGCTGATTTTTAACCGTAGTGGTATTAAGGCTAGGGCGGATAAAGCGATCGGCTTCGAGATATAAGCCCAGTTCTAATGCTTGGTTTGGCAGCGTCACATAGTAGTTGGTGTAGTCAAAATGCGTGCTGGCATTAAAACGTGCACCTAAAGCACTGAACTGCTGAGCATAGGTATCGCCGGGGGCATTTTCACTCCCTTTAAACAACATGTGCTCAAACAGATGGGCGTAACCGCTCTGACCTTGGGCTTCATTGCGGGCGCCCAAATTAAATTGGCTGGCGACTGTGACTGTATGTTTATCTGCCATGGGCAGTAATCGCACAGTCAGGCCATTTTGTAGCGTATAGGTCTCTATATTCGCTTCGAGCGCATATAAGGCTTGTGCATCTTGCTCGGCGCGGCATTGGGCCTGTAGCGTATGACTGAAAACACTGGCCGAAATGGCGATAAAAAAGGTGATTTGAGTGTTCATAAGTGCGTCCTGCCGAGCTTATTTTTTAATTCGTTAAATGTCTTACTCAAGCTGGATACCATTAACGACAGGCAATTGATACATTCGCAGGTATCGATACAGATTGCACCACTGTCGACGACTGCTCGGATTTCATCGAAATCAGTTGAATAGCATTCAGTTTTTGAAAAGAACTGCTATGATGGCACAGTTCTTTTTCTGGCATAAGTACAAGATATGGTAAGCAGATCTCCGTTCGAATCCTTTCAGTGGAAAAGCGATATTTTTAACTGTGAAAGCACTGATATTGATAATTTCTATCTGCTGCTTGAGCAGGAAATGACCCGTTTGGGCATGGTTGAGAAAACATTGGGTGAAGTGGGTAAATACGATGTTAGCTTGTATCAGTCACCGGCCGCTAAGTCAGGCTTACCTTCTTTATTGATCAGCACAGGATTTCATGGCGAAGAATCTGCAGGCCCATGGGGTTTGTTGCATTTTTTGAGTGAAGCTTCAGCAGACCTATTTGAACGGGTGAACTTGAGTTTATTACCTCTCGTCAATCCTACTGGATTCAGTCGTGGTCATAGATTTAATAAATACGGCGAAAACCCAAATCGTGGTTTTGTATTTGAGAACGGTAAACCTAAAGCGAATGAACATACATCGGTTGAAGGTAAGCTATTGTTAGAGCACGCACAGTTACTGCTTGCTGCGAGTCGAGACGGTATTTTAACTTGCCATGAAGATGTCTTGAGTCGTGAAGCTTATGTGTATTCTTTTGAGCCAAGCCAAGTGCCTGGACGTTTTAGTCTCGATCTGCGCGATACTTTAGGTGGTTATTTCCCGATTGCGGTAGACGGTGAGATTGATGGGTGTCCTGTAAAGGATGGTTTGATCTTCAATCATTTTGATACGTCTTTTGAAGCTTGTTTAGTGCGAAGTGGTGCTCGTGTCGGTGCTTGTACTGAAACGCCTGCGTTGCAAAACTTCGATCAACGCGTATTAGCAAACAGTGCTGCTATGACTCACTTCTTGGCCCTGTGTGCACCTTTATGTGATTGATATGTTAGTCTATTACGTTAGTGAATAGCCTGACATGACAAAAAAATACCCGCAGATTGCGGGTATTTTTTTAGGTGGTATTCGCCAGTGAATTATTGATTAATTCGCATTGGCACACCAGTACGTTCATCGAGTAGCTTCTTGATCACAGAAGAATCAGTGTCAGCTTTAGCGATAAACTTAGCGATCTCTTTTGGCAGTGATATCGCAACGGGCTCATTTGATTCAAACTCCGCCACAGTGCGAGACAATGGTTGATGCACGGCTAAGTAGCGTTTACCGTCTGGCTCTTCGGTTGCTTTAATCGGCTGGTTCACAAATTGTACCCGAGTTCCCACTGGTACAGTCTTGAATAGATGCTCGATATCTTCATGGCGTAAACGCACACAACCTTGACTGACACGCAAACCAATACCGAAACTTGCGTTAGTACCGTGAATCGCATACAAGTTGCCGATATACAGCGCATACAGTCCCATAGGGTTATCTGGACCCGCTGGCCATACCGCTGGCAGGATTTCACCTTTAGCAGCATATTCTTTACGAATGCGCGGTGTGGGTGTCCAAGTTGGATTCGCACGCTTGCGTTGTACAGTGGTCACCCAGTTTTCTGGTGTGTCTTTACCAATTTGGCCAATACCAATAGGCAACACTTCAACAGTCTTTTTGCCTTTTGGATAGTAATACAAACGCATTTCAGCCACGTTGATCACTATGCCTTCACGGGGAGCGTTTGGCAGGATCAATTGCAATGGAATGATCAGTTGGCTACCTGGTTTTGGCAGAAATGGATCCACACCTGGGTTAGCTTCGAGTAAGTTACTGAGACCAAGCTGGTATTTGGCTGCGATATCTTCGAGAGTGTGTTTACCCTCTGGAACCGTATAATACTGGTTCTCGCCAATTAGCCTGCTTTGGGCGGCTGGTAAAGGATATTCCGTTGCTAAAGCGGACAGACTAGGGAAAACCAAAGTCAATAATAAAGCTGTGGTGCGAAGCATACTCATAAGCGGATACTACGATTCCTGTTAATAAAAAAGCGTGTTTAACGCAGCTTTCTCTCTTAAAACGAGAGCGGCAATTTGACGAGCAAAATGCACTGGCGCGCGAAGCTCGCATCCTTCCTTATTTTGGACATTATTTCAACTGAAATATGATCAGTACGGCGTATTTATCGCTTAATTTTTTGTTTTAACGGTTTTCCTTGGCGGCGTCAATTGTCAGTATTTAGTCTTGTCGTTAAAACCTGCTGTACTCAATTGTCTTGTGCATGCCTTCCTGCTTGATGTTAACCAATCTAAAACGTGTCTGTTGGAATGGCGAGCATGTATGGCGTTACTGGAACTGAATTGATTTGTTTTGGGAAAACAGTGTGTGGTCCTTTTCTCACAAGGCTATTGCTCATCGGATAAAGTGAGTTTAAATCATCTCATTGGCAAATAAATGGAGTTAAAACAATTAGCTTAAGGATAATGTTCAAATATTCACCCTTTACACGACATTATTTTATCTGGCACTAAATTGGCTATGATACCGTTAGTTTATACAGGTTTGTGAGCTGAGTTTTGCTTGAATGATTTGAGTTTACGTTCAGTTTGTTATTTTTAACTATTTGATATTCATTTATTTTAATGCTTATTAAGTCGTGTGGTGATGTTCTGCTATCCTTTAGGTTTTACGTTAGCCTTTATCTAAAGGTTAATAGAAAGTTGTTTTTATGACATTTTCTATGTAGATGATTGAAATTTAATATTTAACGCTCCAATAATTCGATATTTTTGTGCTAATATAAAATCATAAAATTGTGAGTTGAGTCATTTTTAACCTCGGTGATTTGTCTATCGTTTAACTAAACAACCTGTATTAAGGAGGCGTTTGTGGATGCAGATTCCATCAATAGTTTTTTTCTGATTGGCGCCTTGCTTACAGCAGTGAGTGTTTTACTTAGTCCTATGTCTTCCCGTTTGGGCATCCCTATTTTATTGATTTTCCTCGCTGTGGGTATTTTGGCTGGCGAAGATGGCCTTGGTGGAATCCAGTTTGATGATTATTCAACTTCCTATTTAGTCAGTAACTTAGCCTTAGCGATTATTTTACTCGATGGCGGTATGCGCACCCGCGTTGCCAGTTTTAGGGTGGCGCTATGGCCTGCATTATCGTTGGCGACCTTTGGCGTTGCCATTACGACCAGTATCACCGGCATGATGGCAGCATGGTTGTTCGATTTGCATTGGTTGCAAGGTTTGCTGGTGGGCGCGATTGTGGGCTCGACCGATGCCGCCGCGGTATTTTCCCTGCTTAAAGGGCGTAGCCTTAATGAGCGGGTTGGTGCGACCTTAGAAATTGAGTCCGGCAGTAACGATCCCATGGCGGTATTCTTAACCGTAACCTTGATTGCCATTCTTGCCAATGTCGACAGTGAGTTGTCCTTCAGCTTTATGCTTATTAGCTTTATTAAGCAATTTGGTCTGGGGATCTGTTTAGGTTTGGGCGGCGGCTGGATGCTGTGGAAGCTCGTCAATTTAAGCAAGTTAGCTGATGGTCTGTACTCTATTTTAGTTTTAAGCGGTGGTCTGATTATTTATGCTGCGTCCAACAAACTGGGTGGTAGCGGTATTTTGTCGATTTACTTAGTGGGTCTGTTCCTCGGCAATAAGCCAACCCGTGGCCGTCATGCGATTTTGAACGTACTGGATGGTATGACTTGGGTCAGTCAAATCGGCATGTTCCTCGTATTAGGGTTATTGCTTACCCCTTCAGATTTAGTCGATATCATGATCCCAGGTTTTGCTTTGGCATTCGGAATGATTTTATTTGCTCGCCCTGTCGCCGTATGGATCAGTCTATTGCCCTTTAAGAGCTTTAGCAGTCGCGACCGCTGGTTTATTTCTTGGGTAGGACTACGCGGTGCAGTGCCTATCATCTTAGCAGTATTCCCTATGATGGCGGGCTTACCGGGTGCTCAGTTGTACTTCAACTTAGCCTTCTTCGTTGTATTAGTGTCGTTGCTGGTTCAAGGTGCATCTTTGACCACTGCAGCGCGTTTAGCTAAGGTGGAACTGCCCCCAAAGCCGTTACCCGTTTCGCGCTCGGGAGTTGAAATTTACCCGAGCAGCGAATGGGAAGTGTTTGTCTATCGTTTGAGTGAAAGTAAGTGGTGTATTGGTGAGCCGCTAAAGCGCTTGGCTATGCCAGATGGGACACGGATTGCGGCGGTATTTAGGGATGACACTTTGCTGCATCCATCGGGTAGCACTCGTCTCGAGGCGGGCGATATACTCTGTGTGCTGGGTCAGGAGAAAAGTTTAGAAGCCTTGAGTAACCTCTTTAGCCAAGCGCCAGAAAATAAAGAAGTACAACGATTCTTCGGTGATTTCTTTATTGAAACAGACGTTAAGCTTGCGGATCTCGCGCCTATTTATGGTTTGAGTTTAGATAATCTCGCTGATGATATGACAGTCGCAGACCTTGTGGTATCTCAGCTTGGTGCCAATCCTGTACTTGGGGATCAGTTCCACTGGCAGTCGTTGCATTGGGTGGTGGCGGGGCTGTATGAAGGTAAAGTCACTAACGTAGGTATTCGTTTACCGACTGAGAATGCGCTCTAATCCTATGTGCTAGATGGTCCTTACTATCGAAAGTCACCATAAAAAATGCCAGCTTATTTGCTGGCATTTTTGTATTCAAAGCTAATTGAGCTTATTGATATAAAGATTTGTCCGTTGGGTCGGGACGGGTCTTAAAGCGGCGATGTAACCACATATATTGGGCGCGGTTTTTATCTATGATGGATTCGATAATCTTGTTACCGCGAATCGCATCGGCTAATTCATCTTCGCCGGGGAAATTATCCAGCGGTGGCATCACTTCAATTCGATAGCCTTTATCATCAGTAGTACGTTCCACAAAAAAAGGCAGGACTTTAGCTTTGCCGAGTTTAGCTAACGTGGTGGCACCGGTAATCGTTGCCGCATCTGGCATGGCATAAAATGGGATAAATACCGCGCTTGATCGGCCAAAGTCTTGATCGGCCGTGTACCAAATCACATCGGGATTGCGTAGGCAGCGTATCATTTGGCGCAAGTCGCGTTTAGAAACGAGACCTTTATTGGAGCGTAAACGGCCTTTGACCTGCAGGTATTCCATCACTGGGTTATTGTGTGGGCGATAAACCCCCACGCCGGGTTGGAATTGGCCGAAGATACGTGCGCCCATTTCCAGCGGTAAACAATGCACGGCAAAGAGGATCACTCCGTGGCCAGCATTTAACGTGTTTTGTACGTGTTCTTCGCCTTTGATACTCATGTGCTGCTGCACTTTTTCATCGGGCCACCACCATGCATTGATGGTATCGAAAATGGCTTTGCCCGTTTCTTCAAAGTTACGCGTGAGTAAATCTTCTCGCTGTGCTTCCGTCATTTCAGGGAAACAGAGGGTCAAGTTACGGCGCGCTGTGTGGGTGCGGCCAGCTGCGAATTTCATTACTAAGCGACCGAATCCCTTCCCTAGCGTCATCTGCCAAGGAAGCGGTAGAAGCTGAGTTAAACGCATCAAAAATACGCCAAACCACATGGGCCAATGCTTAGGATGATATAAAGAAGATGAAAACTCGGCTTTCTCGACCACAAAAATACTCACTACTTTTGAAAATTACTGCTCATTCTAACTCAATTTTTGCTGAAAATTAGGTACAATCACGGTTTAATTTCTGCATAAAGATAAGAGCACTATGAAGGTTTCTCTGCCAGCATTTGAAAAAGCCAGAGTGTTAGTCGTCGGCGATGTGATGTTAGACCGCTATTGGGTTGGCCCTACGGGACGTATTTCCCCTGAAGCCCCCGTACCTGTGGTGAAGATTAATCAAGTCGAAGACAGACCCGGCGGCGCGGCCAACGTGGCGCTCAATATCGCGACCTTAGGGGGGCAAGTCCAACTTGCTGGGCTCGTCGGTCAAGACGATACTGCCCATGCCCTAACGCTCGGTGTGCAAACTTTAGGGGTTGAGCCCCAATGGTTAAGTATTGCTGATAAACCAACCATCACTAAGCTGCGGGTGTTATCACGTAATCAGCAGCTTATCCGCCTCGATTTCGAAGAAGCCTTCGACAAGGCCGATAGCGTGCGTTTATTGAAACAATCCGAGGCTTTACTCGATTCTGTCGATGTCGTGGTGTTGTCCGACTATGCAAAGGGCGCTATCGATCAGCCGCGAGATTTTATTGCATTAGCGCGTTCGAAAGGTGTGATGGTATTAGTCGATCCTAAGGGTAGTGACTTTGGTCGTTATCATGGTGCGTCACTCATTACCCCAAATATGAGCGAGTTTGAAGCTGTTGTTGGCACTGTGACCTCTGAAGCCGACCTGCTGGAAAAAGCCCGTGGTTTACTCAAGCAACATCATTTTGATGCCATTTTAGTCACCCGCTCTGAAAAGGGCATGACCTTAGTGACCGCTAATGCGCCTGAGTTGCACATTCCTACCGTTGCCCGTGAAGTCTATGATGTGACGGGGGCTGGCGATACTGTGATTTCGGCCTTAGCAACCTCATTAGCCGCGGGCGCCGATTTACCGCAAGCTTGTGCGATTGCGAACACCGCCGCAGGCGTTGTGGTCGGTAAACTTGGCACTTCTACCGTGAGCCGCATTGAGCTTATTGAAGCTTTAGCTTTGCACCATGGAGAATCGGGTTTTGGGGTGGTGAGTGAAGATCAACTGGCCTACGCCTTAGAGCAAGCCAAACTACGCGGTGAACGTGTGGTGATGACTAATGGTTGCTTTGATATTTTACATGCGGGCCACGTGAGCTATCTTAAACAGGCGAAAGCTTTGGGCGATCGTTTGATCGTCGCGGTAAATGATGATGCCTCGGTTAAACGCCTCAAGGGTGAAGGCCGTCCAGTTAATCAGGTTGATCGTCGTATGGCTGTGCTCGCTGGCTTAGCTTCTGTCGATTGGGTTGTGCCTTTTAGTGAAGATACGCCGCAGCGCATCATTACTCGATTGCTGCCAAATCTGCTGGTCAAAGGTGGTGATTATAAGCTTGAGGATATTGCTGGTGGCGCTGAAGTGATTGCCGCAGGTGGTCAAGTGCAAGTGCTGGGCTTTGAGGATGGTATTTCAACCACGGCGATTATACAAAATATCATGGCGAATCAGTGAGCTTAGTCGCTCTGGCATTCGCATCTAGCCTGACTTGGACGCCCATTGCCGATAAGCAGGCTTTGATTTGCCCTTTACCAGAGCTTGGCACTTGCTTGGCATTATTGCCAGAGCAAGTGTTGGTGCAGCTTCCTGCAACACTCGAACAATTTAGGCTTGATTTAGGCCGCAGAAGTGCCATGGTCATGCCCGTCGATGACAATAAAATTGCGGGCCTAGTCTTAGTGAATGAGCAGCTGACACCACAAGTACAGTTAGCCAGTGTCGATATGGTGACCTATCAATTACCTTTGCTTGAACAGCCGCAATTAACCCTATGGCATGAGCTCGGTCATTTGGAGAACCTTGCTCTGCAAGGCTCTGTGTTACCTACTCACTTGAGTGCATATCAACATGAATGGCTAGCTGACATTTATTTGGTTTGGCGTATCGCACGGGAGAAAAATGATTTTGCCTTGGCGTGGCAGCAATACCACAGACGTAACCTTGATGCATTAACAAGCCCGCAATATTTGTCGCATTGGAGTTCGCCAATGTTGATACAAGTGTTGCATCGATACGATGTTGCTCAAGTGGCTAAATTTGCCGAATATCGGGACTTTTTAACGAATTTTTACCCTAAAGCCGAGCAATTAGAGCCGAGATTATTAGGTGAGTATTCGAGCTTAATGCAACGCACTTTTGGCGCGAGTGTATTGCAACCCCTTCCTGAATATCTATTTTGGCGAAAAGCCGATCTTGGACACTATCTCCAACCGACGTTCGTTTTACTCATGGGCGAAGAAAAAGCACATAACTGGTTGGTACAAAATTCAATGTTATGAATGTGTTAATTAAATCAGTGGTGAAGCCTGTTTTAAACTGAACCCTAGCTGAACAAAAGTGAAATACGCTGGTTACGGCCCAGTGAACAGCAGTAATCCCTGAGCGGCTTTGGTAAGCTTTCCCCCTAAAAATAAGAGGGGAGACATTACTATGGCTAAGCGCTCGCGAGTACAAACTGAGCAAACCATAAATCAAATTATGGATGAAGCGTTAAGACAAATTTTGACTATCGGCTTTGAGACTATGTCTTATACTACGTTATCTGAAGCAACGGGTATTAGTCGCACAGGTATTAGTCACCATTTTCCACGCAAAAGCGATTTTCTTGTTCGTTTAGATAGTCGTATCGGCAATCTATTTGTTGCTGCGCTGGATTTTTCTAGCCAAGAGGCATTAGAAACATCCTGGATGCAGGCAATGCAGGAAGAGCATTACCGCGCAGTATTAAGACTGTTCTTTAGTCTTTGTGGTGGTGCGAATAATGAAATTACCCTCTTTAGAGCGGTGAGTACAGCGCGTCAGCAAGCGATTGCTGAGTTAGGCTTAGCGGGCGATCGCACGATCAACCATTTATTAGGCCGTACAGCTGTGATGTTGTTATCCAATTTTGATGTGGCAAAAGCAGCATAATAGACTGACCAATGAATATAAAAATGGAGCCAGATGGCTCCTTTTTTGTGGGTAAAAATCGTGATTTGTACTGAGGTAAGTCATACCCCAATAGTGTAGGATGACCACTTAACAATGATTTAAGTTAGTGATATTGCCTTTTACTCTTGATTTGACAGGATAAAACATATGGACATGACCCCCATCTCTAATGAGGCAGATATGCCTAAACACGCCATTAAGCTTGATAACACTGAGCTTATCAAAACCAGTTTTTGGGTGAGTCAGATTTTTATAATCATTGCGACTGTTGTTGGCGTGTATTTAGCCGCGCAAGAAGGGTTGTCACAGGCAATTAAATTTGATGCCCTGAGCAATATGCAGAATAACTATCATTTGCGTCATGCCCTATATGACGAAGTGAGTGACAATGTTGAAATCTTGAGTCATTACGCTGACACAGTTGAGACTGTGAGTAGTAATAGTTTAGTGAAAATGCATCCGCAGATGGGATTATTTGTCTGGGATAACATGCGCTATTCTGCCAATGCGCTAGAAACACCGAGTGATATTTTGTCTGATATTCGTCGTTTGTATTTAGAGTCTGAGAAGATCATTAGCAATATTGAAACCCGTCACTATAGCGTTTCTTACGGTAAGGATCAGTTGCAAAATGTATTGAGTAAAATCAAAGAAGATACTTTGCCAAAACTCAAAACGAATTATGAAACCCTGTCAAAAGAGCTTAAAGATAACGATATTGCCGTCGACTAACGTATCTTGGCTTAGCTTCCCCCCAAAAACATCAGGGGTCATTCTTATCCCTGATGTTTGAATCCATTGATGAATTCAGTGTTGCTGACAACATCTCTGCCTGATCAGCTTTAGTCCCCCAGTATTTTATGGCACTTAAGCTAATGATGAATCTAGCCAGCTTTTATTCGTCTGCATTTGTCATCAAAACCTTGTTGAGTTAGCTTAATTCCTGTCGATAGGCTTGAGTTAATTTTTGCTGTTGTAGATAGAGGCGAATCGCCAAGAAGGTTAATGCGGCAGCAATCACGGCGCTGATTGCGTGGTGGAAGACTAAGTGACTTATCAGGAATGTGGGCAAGTCTTCAAAGCTGTCGATAAGGAAAAGCTTAGTGATTAAGCCGATATAGACGAGAAGATGCAGAGCCGCGCCAGTGATAAAGAGTCGTTTAAATTTATCAATCAGTTTGATATCTAACTTGATATTAAACCATCGACAAAACAGGTACCCACTCAGGCCGATGGTAATCGATATCCAGCCAAGCCCGAGTAATGAGGTTTTGATTAATACGGCAGACAGGATAAACAGCCCAAGCAACATTTATTATTTCCTTAAACCAGCTTTAGATTTAACTTACTGTTTTAGCTTACATTAAGCATATCAGCATTGTGGGCAGATAAGCCTCGCATCATATTGGCGCAGAGACTAGCTTAATAGGCTTAAAAAAATGTGAAAAGAAAGGGAGCCATTGGCTCCCTTCATTTCTTTAGAATAGTGTTTATCGCCTAAACGATTTTTACTCTGTTGATATTAAATCAAGCTCAAAGTGCCTTTAAAATGGCTTCAACACTGGCCTTAGCATCCCCAAACAGCATTTGGGTATTTTCTTTGAAGAACAGTGGGTTTTGCACGCCGGCATAACCTGTGTTCATCGAACGTTTAAAGCCAATCACGTTTTGCGCTTTCCACACTTCCAGCACTGGCATACCAGCGATTGGACTGCCTGGGTCTTCCATTGCCGCGGGGTTAACCGTGTCGTTGGCGCCGATAACGAGCACGACATCTGTGTCTTTAAAGTCTTCGTTGATTTCGTCCATTTCGAGCACGATATCGTAGGGGACTTTCGCTTCAGCGAGCAGTACGTTCATATGGCCTGGTAATCGACCAGCAACTGGATGGATACCAAAACGCACTTTCACGCCGCGATCACGTAGTTTTTGGGTGATTTCCGCAACAGGATATTGCGCCTGCGCCACTGCCATACCGTAACCCGGAGTGATGATGACTGAAGTGGCATTTTTCAGCATATCCGCCACATCTTCGGCGTTGGTTTCACGGTATTCACCCATTTCTTCATCGGCAGTCGAGGCCACACCATCTGTGCCAAAGCCGCCAGCGATAACTGAAATAAACGAGCGATTCATGGCCTTACACATGATGTAAGACAGAATAGCACCCGATGAACCTACTAATGCGCCGACCACAATCAAGAGGTCGTTCGACAACATAAAGCCTGCCGCTGCCGCTGCCCAACCTGAGTAGGAGTTCAGCATAGACACAACCACTGGCATATCCGCGCCGCCAATGGATGCCACTAAATGCCAGCCAAAGGCGAAGGCAATCAAGGTCATCAACAGCAGTGCTGGCATAGTGCCGCCTGTCTGTACGAAGTATACCAACAGGGCGAAAGACACTAGCACTGCGACTAGGTTCAGCTTGTGGCGATGTGGCAGCATCAGAGGTTTAGATGAAATCAGTCCGCGTAACTTACAAAAGGCAACGATAGAACCCGTAAAGGTCACCGCACCAATGAAGATCCCGAGGAAGACTTCGACCAAGTGAATGTTAAGCATAGCGCCAGTGAGGTGCTCTTTGCTGGCGGTCTTCACCGCTTCACTTAGCGCATCTTGTACTGCGGCGAGGGTCGTATTGATATCACCACCGACAGCCACCACGACTTGTGAGACTTCCTGTGGGTGTAAGTCGATAAAACTGTTGAAACCCACTAATACCGCGGCCATACCCACAAAGCTGTGCAATATAGCAACCAGTTCAGGCATTTCAGTCATTTCGACTTTTAGTGCTAAACGGATACCAATCGCGCCGCCAATCACCATAGCGATTAAGATCCACGCAATTCCGTTAGTATCGGGGTTGAAAATGGTAGCCAGTAGGGCGATTGCCATACCTAAGATACCGAATAAATTACCGTGTTTTGCCGTCTCTTGCTTCGACAGTCCCGCGAGACTGAAGATGAAGAGAATGGCGGCAATAATGTAAGCTGCTGTTACCAGTCCTTGAGACACGTTAAACCCCCTTAATCCTTACGGAACATCTTCAGCATGCGCTGAGTGACGGTAAAGCCACCGAAGATGTTAATACTGGCGATCAGCACGGCGATAAACGCCAGTACAGTGACCAAAGTTGAACCCTGACCGATTTGCAGTAGGGCGCCGACCACGATAATGCCCGAAATCGCGTTAGTGACTGACATTAGAGGCGTATGCAGTGAGTGGGATACGTTCCATACCACGTAATAGCCAACAACGCAGGACAGCAAGAATACTGTGAAATGCGACAGGAACTCTGGTGGTGCTACCGATGCCACGGCAGCAAATCCTGCAACGCCTAAGGCGGCGAGCACGTATTTGAGCTTAGATGGTGCCTTCGGAGTGGTATTTTTAGGCTCGATTTTCGCCGCTGGTTTTGCTGGCGCCGCAGAAACCGAAATCGGTGGTGGCGGGAAGGTCACTTCACCTTCTTTAATCACTGTCATATTGCGTATGACTACATCATCAAAGTTGATGCTGGCTGTGCCGTCTTTTTCTTTACACATTAACTTCATCAGGTTGACTAAGTTAGTGCCGTAAAGCTGTGACGATTGCGCCGGTAGACGACCGGGAAGGTCGGTATAACCAATCACTTTTACGCCGTTAGGGGTAACAAACAGCTCACCCGATTGCGTGTATTCGCAGTTACCACCCGTCGCAGCGGCTAAATCGACGATCACTGAGCCGCTCTTCATGCTATCAACCATGGCTTTGGTGATGAGCTTAGGCGCTGGACGACCAGGGATTAGCGCTGTGGTGATGATGATATCGACTTCTTTGGCTTGTTCGGCAAACAGTGCCATTTCGGCGGCAATAAATTCATCCGACATGGTTTTAGCATAACCGTCCGATGAACCACCTTCCTCGTTACCAAAATCCAGTTTAAGGAATTGGCCGCCCATAGATTCGATTTGCTCGGCCACTTCTAAGCGGGTATCGAAGGCGCGCACTATGGCGCCAAGCGAACCAGCAGTACCAATGGCGGCAAGGCCAGCTACACCAGCACCAATGACTAACACTTTGGCGGGCGGTACTTTACCAGCAGCGGTAATTTGGCCAGTAAAGAAACGGCCAAATTGATGTGCGGCTTCAACAACGGCGCGATATCCACCAATGTTTGCCATAGAGGAGAGGGCATCAAGTGACTGGGCACGGGAGATGCGTGGCACCATGTCCATCGCCATCACGTTGATCTTACGTTTAGATAACTTCGCAACCAGCTCAGGGTTTTGTGCGGGCCAAATAAAGCTGACGATAGTCGCCCCGTCTTTGATTTGTTCAATTTCGGCGTCGCTTGGCGCATTGACCTTAAAGATCAGATCGGCTTGCCAAACGTTTGTTGTCACCTTCGCGCCCGCAGCTTCAAAGGCTGCATCATCGAAACTTGACAGTTGACCCGCATTGGCCTCAATAACAACTTCAAAGCCGAGTTTTTTAAGCTGCTCAACGGTGGCTGGGGTCGCGGCGACCCTAGTTTCACCGGCGAGACTTTCTCTCGGTATTCCAATCTGCATGACTACTCCCTGATGGTTTATATAATCGTTCCGCCTGCTGTTCTTCCTTCATCGTACTCAACTGCAAAATCTGTCGTCACCAGCGTTTATTCGGCGGGTGATTCGAGTCAGTTAGGGCATTCAATCTAGGATGGACACTTTTTGTTTTTAAAACAAACTATTCTGTGGGCAACAGAAATTATTGTTCGACAGGCTCATGACCATTGTGGCAATACTTTAGCTTGGCACAAGTGCATATTTCTCAAGCAGGCCGTTTCTGCACTGGTCGGATCAAAAACTTTTAACCAGTGCACACTTTTGTAGCTTAAATTTTGCACTTTGTATATTCCAAAATGGAATTAAAAATCCTATTTTATTCTTTTTTGCTTTTCTTAAACCGCGATAAGCTTGTGGACATTACACTGTCATAGGGCCGTCTCATGTTGTTAAAAGAACTTTCATCGCTGGCTTCGCCATTGTCTCAAGGACAAGTCGAGAAGCTAAAACAACTCACTTCTGAGTTAAGTGCTGTGCAATTGGCCTGGGTGAGTGGCTATCTTGCTGCCACAGCCAATGCGGGCCAATTAGCGCCCGTCGCGCAAACGCAAACGGCTCAAACTGTGACTATCCTCTATGGCAGCCAAACGGGTAATGGCCGTGGTGTCGCTAAAGCGCTCGCCGATAAGGCACAGGCGCAAGGTTATGCGGTCAATCTGGCTTCAATGGGCGAATACAATGTTCGCCAATTAAAGCAAGAAGCTGTGCTTTTATTGGTGGTCAGCACCCATGGTGAAGGTGAAGCGCCGGATGATGCGATTGAATTACACAAGTTTTTAGCATCGAAACGTGCCCCTAAGTTAGACAATCTACATTACTCTGTGCTTGCGCTGGGGGATTCTAGCTATGAATTTTTCTGCCAAACCGGTAAAGACTTCGATGCCCGCCTAGCAGCACTCGGTGCTAAATCACTGTTACCTTTAATTGAATGTGATGTGGATTATGAAGCAGCCGCTGGCCAGTGGCACGCCGATGTATTAGAGGCCGTTAAGCCGCTAATCGAAACCTCGTCCGCCAGTGTGGTATCCATCGGCACCGCTAAAGCGATTGGCGAAAGTGAATTTACTAAGCAAAACCCCTATAGCGCCGAAGTGCTTGTAAGCCAGAAAATTACCGGCCGTGGATCAGACAGAGATGTGCGCCATGTTGAAATCGACCTTGGCGACTCAGGCTTAACCTATCAAGCGGGTGATGCCCTTGGTGTGTGGTTTAGTAATAACGAAGTCTTAGTCGATGAAGTCTTAGCGGGTCTGTCATTGGCCGCCGATGAGTTAGTGACCCTAGGCACAGAATCTTTGACCCTTAAGCAGGCTTTGGTCGATAAGAAAGAATTGACTCAGTTATACCCTGGATTAGTCAAAGCCTGGGCCGAATTGAGTGGCAGCGCTGAACTGCTGGCATTGAGCGAAGATAAAGAACAAGTGCGCCACTTTATCCTTAAGCATCAATTTGCCGATTTAGTCACTCAGTATCCGTTATCAAATAACTCAGTAACCTTAAATGCAGCAAAACTGCTTGAGCTACTGCGTCCATTAACGCCAAGACTTTACTCTATCGCCTCAAGCCAAAGTGAAGTGGAAACCGAAGTCCACTTAACTGTGGCCTTAGTGGAAGATGAGCGCCACGGCTCAGCACGTTTTGGCGGCGCGTCACACTTCTTAGCGTCTGCGCAGGAAGGCACGCAAGTTAAGGTTTATGTTGAGTCGAACAAGCATTTCCGTTTACCCGAAAATCCAGAAACACCGGTGATCATGGTGGGCCCTGGTACCGGTGTTGCGCCGTTCCGTGCCTTTATGCAGGAGCGCGTAGCCCAAGGTATTCAAGGCGATAGCTGGTTATTCTTCGGCAATCCACACTTTGAGCAGGATTTCTTGTATCAAACTGAGTGGCAACAGTATTTGAAAAATGGCGATCTCAGCCGTATCGATGTAGCGTTCTCCCGCGATCAAGCCCATAAGATTTATGTGCAGCACCGCATTAAAGAGCAAGGCCAAGCCCTGTGGCAATGGTTGCAAAATGGCGCGCATCTTTATATTTGTGGTGATGCTGAACGTATGGCGAAAGATGTTCACCAAGCCTTGATTGAGGTGGCAGTCGAAGTCGGTGGTTTGAATACCGAAGCTGCCGAAGCCTATTTTGAAACCCTGCGCAGCGATAAACGTTACCAAAAAGACGTGTATTAATCTCAACCGTTGCGCAGATAAGAAACGCATAAGAATAGCTAAAGCTGCACACGTGATGACCTGTGCAGCCAGCGAACCCAATTTTAAGAGGCAGTTGCCATGAGTGAGCAAAAGTTAGCGTTAAACGAATACCTAAAGACCGACAGTGATTACCTGCGCGGGACCATCAAAGAAGGTTTAGATTCTTCCGTGACTGGCAGTTTCAGTGACGGCGATCAGCAGCTGATCAAATTTCATGGCTTCTATCAGCAGGATGACCGCGATTTACGTAACGAACGTAAAGAGCAAAAACTCGAACCTTTATATAGTTTTATGTTGCGCGCCCGTGTACCTGGCGGTATTTGTTCTCCACAGCAATGGTTAGGCGTGGACAAAATTGCCTCGACGCTCACCAGCTCGAACAGCATTCGTTTGACGACCCGTCAAACCTTCCAATACCACGGTATTCCTAAGCGTAACTTGAAGACCATTATTCAAGACTTAGATCGCGAAGCGCTGGATTCGATTGCTGCCTGTGGTGACGTTAACCGAAACGTCATGTGTAACCCCAATCCGGTGGAATCGAAACTGCACGAGCAAGCTTATGCAGTGGCGAAACAACTGTCTGATCATCTATTACCCCACACTCGCGCCTACGCCGAAATTTGGTTAGATGAAGAAAAGTTACTCTCAACCGAAGATGAAACCGTTGAACCTGTGTATGGCAAAACCTATCTGCCACGTAAGTTCAAAATGGCGGTTGCGGTTCCTCCCGATAACGATGTTGACGTTTACACTAACGATTTAGGCTTTATTGCTGTTGCCGAAAACGGCGAGCTAGTTGGCTTTAACTTAACCGCGGGCGGCGGCATGGGCTCGACCCATGGCGAAGTAGAAACCTTTCCACGCCTAGCGGACGACTTTGGTTTTATCAAAACTGAAGACGTGATGAAGTTTGCCGAAGCTGTGATGACTGTGCAACGTGACTGGGGCAATCGCTCTAATCGTAAGCGCTCGCGCCTTAAATACACTATCGTTGACCACGGCTATGAGAAATTTAAAGCCGAAGTTGAAGTACGTGCTGGGGTGAAGTTTGAACCTAAGCGTGAGGTCGTGATCGGTGATCGCGGCGATCGTTATGGTTGGGTCGAAGGCGTTGACGGTAAGTGGCATTTAACCTTATTTATCGAAAGCGGTCGTATTAAAGATTTACCAGGCCAAACCCTGCAAACGGGGCTGCGTGAAATTGCTAAGATCCACAAGGGCGATTTCCGCATGACCTCGAATCAAAACATGATCATCGCAGGCGTCGCAGCGGAAGATAAAGCTACCATTGAAGGTTTAGCCCGTAAACATGGTCTGCTGGGCCAAGTGTTGACGCAAACCCGCGGTCACTCGATTGCCTGTGTGGCGTTGCCGACATGCCCATTAGCGATGGCGGAAGCCGAGCGTTATTTCCCTGAGTTTATCGATCATATCGATGCGCTGCAGGCAAAACACGGCATTAGCGAGCAAGCGATTGTGGTGCGGATGACGGGTTGTCCAAATGGTTGTGCCCGCCCATTTGCCGCTGAAATTGGCCTTGTGGGTAAAGCGCCGGGCCGTTATAACTTGTACTTAGGTGCAAGTTTTGAAGGGGCTCGTTTGAACAAAATGCATAAAGAAAATATCCAAGAGGCGGACATTCTCGCCGAATTGGATACCCTGTTTGGCCGCTATGCCGTAGAGCGTGATGCAGGCGAAACCTTTGGTAACTTCACCGTCCGCGTGGGCGTAGTGAAGGCGGTGATCGATGCCGCTAAGGATTTTCATGGCTGATCTTGAGCAAAAAACCAGTGATAAAGTGCCGACTGTGGTCAGCGCTGCCGAACTCAAGGCATTATTGAGTGCGCCTAAGGCAGAGCAAGCGATAGAGCTTGAACGTATTAATCAGTTCTTAGGTGGATTAAGCGCACAAGAGCGAGTGCTATGGGGCTTAACTTATTTGCCCGGTAATCATGCGCTGTCCTCAAGTTTTGGGATCCAAGCCGCTGTAATGCTGCATATGGTGAGTCAGGCACAGGCGAATATTCCGGTTATTCTCACGGATACGGGTTATTTATTCCCTGAGACTTATCAGTTTATCGACGAGCTGACAGAGCGTTTATCACTGAATTTAAAAGTGTACCAAGCCGTGATGACATCGGCATGGCAAGAGGCGCGCTTTGGCCAGTTGTGGGAGCAAGGGGTAAACGGACTAGAGCAATACAACCGGTTAAACAAAGTTGAGCCTATGCAACGCGCTTTAGCCGAGCTTGAGGTCGGCACTTGGTTTGCAGGGCTGAGACGTAGCCAAGCCAGTACCCGTGAGGCGTTGCCGATACTGGCGATTCATGGCACGCGCTTTAAGTTACTGCCGATTATTGAGTGGTCGAATAAAGATGTGCACCTCTATCTGACGCAATTTGACTTGCCGTACCATCCACTTTGGGACCAAGGCTATGTTTCTGTGGGAGATACCCATTCGAGTAAACCACTCGAATTAGGCATGACAGAGGAAGAAACTCGCTTTAATGGCCTACAACGTGAGTGTGGTTTGCACTACGATATCTAGTCATTTTATTGATTTTAAATATTAAACGCCTCAACTTAGTTTGGGGCGTTTTTTTTATCATTTTAAGATAAGTGGGATTGAATTTAATACTCTGGACTGTCGAGGAAGCTAAGTGATGTCATTTAAGCGTCATTTAACTAAGATAGATTGATATTCATAGAGTTAGTTTGCATTCATTTTTAAATGCTAAAAATGTTGTACATTTTTACTCACAGAGTTATGCACATTGGTTAAGCCTGCGCTATATTTTGAAGTTCCCGTAGATGGTTTTGAAGCGTTTTACTCCGTTAATTGACATGATTCATGTCTTTTATGAGGTTAAGTGGTTGTATATCAGTATTTATGGGCTGGGTTTGCTGTGTATCGATATGGCTTAATTGGATGCAGTGAAAGCGTTGAAAACCTGACTCGCACCTGCGAGTATCAAGCAGTTTGATTGACTTGCTAGCTCTCGTTAATCAGCCATCATTACCTCGGTCAGCTGTCGTCAAAGCTGCCGAGGTCAAGTTAAGTCGACCCCAGTCAATCTCCAATAGTGATTTGTTCTTGTTATGGTTATTTCTCAACCTATCTTTGATTATCGAGTAAGATATCCTTGGTGTTTCCTTTATTCTCGTAGCATGATCAGCTTACAACTCGCGTAAAGCTTTAGAATATTTTCTGTAAGCCTAGGTTGCCCCAAAGAATCCTTGCAATGGGATGGCTTGACTGGATAGATGAGAAACAAGAAATGAGAGTGTGTGGATGAGATGGTATAAATGACGGCCCCTTTATATGCGATGCGAGATCATGTCAGGCGTCCAAGTGTCAATAAGTCGAGTGACCCAGCACCTCAGAGACGAAAGCGTGGTTTTCGTCGTTTATTGTCTTGGTTATTTAAGGGATTAGTTTGGGCATTTATTTGCTCAATTTTATTAGTGATCCTACTACGATTCGTCGATCCACCGATGTGGACTTGGCGTATCGAGCGTGCCTTATTTCCACCAGCACCTATCGGTGAGATCAGGCATCAATGGCGCGATTTAGCGCAAATTTCTCCCGAATTACAATTGGCTGTGATTGCTGCGGAAGATCAACGTTTTGTTGAGCATACTGGATTCGATTTAGCCGCGATAAGTTCGGCACTGAAATACAACCAAAAAGGCACCAAAGTCCGCGGGGCAAGTACCTTAAGTCAGCAGGCGGCGAAAAACCTTTTTATGTGGTCGAGTCGCAGTTTCTTTCGTAAGGGATTGGAAGCTTGGTTTACGTTATTGATGGAGTTGACTTGGGATAAGTCGCGTATTCTTGAAGTGTATTTAAATATTGTAGAATTTGGCCCAGGCATTTATGGCGCCGAAGCGGCTTCAAAGCATTATTTTGGAAAGTCAGCGGCAAAACTTACCCAATACGAGGCCTCATTACTCGCAGCCATTTTACCCAATCCTTGGCGCTATAAGGTGTCTCCACCGTCATCCTATGTGCAGCAGCGCTCAGCTTGGATCCGTAAGCAAATGCGTCAGCTAGGTGACGTCACGCTTAAAAAAGTCCACGAAGCACGATGACGCTCTGGTGAGGTAGTTTGAGTGAGATGAGCTTAATTTGTCATTGAGTTCTTTGCTTAATCGTCGATGACTTTGAGATGTTTTATTACCGAATTGAAATAAGATTGGAGTTGTGTTTAATAAATGTTAATTCTAATGCATTTTTAATGCTGCGAACTCCTATCCTGTTCGCTTCTGTGTCGGTTTAATGTTAAATTATCGGGAAAATTTTATACCTTAGTTTCGCTTAGCCTAAGCATTTTAAACTGGGTTTGTATTGCGTAGGGCTGAGTCATTGCGTTTTCTGATTTTGCATTATCTGCATAAGGGATATGTAAGAGCGGATAAATATTTAAATACCTAAGGTGAGTTCTTTAGGTATTGTTTTCATAAAATTGAATGTCATTAAATGGAGTTTCTTAAATGAAAAAGATTGTGATTGCCGCGGCAATTATTGCAGCAGGTGCTGGTGGTTATTGGTATATGCAGAATGGCGCGGGTTCTAGTGCCTCTGCTAATCCTTTGCTCGACTATGTGCCTGCCGATACGCCGATATTTTCGGGCCAGTTAAAACCCTTCCCGTTAAAAGCGTATTTACAGTCTATTTCTGGAAATTATCAGCAATATCCAAGTAATACGCTTGATGAACTCGGTGTGCAGGATAGCCCTATGGGCAAGTTCTTCGTTAGCATTTATCAGCAGTATATGGATGGGATGAAAGATCCTGCCTTACTGTTAAAAACCTTCGGTTTCCCCGATGAAGTTAAACCTTATATTTATACTTTAGGTGCTTTGCCAGTATTAAAGATTGATGTTAATCAGGCTGAAGCATTTTGGGCTGTATTAGATAAAGCCGAAAAAGACAGTGGTGTAACCCACGAAATGCGTAAAGTGGGCGATGTTGATTATCGCGCTTATGCACTATCGGATGAAAGCTCAGCAGAGAAAGCTGAACTGTTATTTGCCCAGAAAGATGGCATATTAACGATGACTTTCAGCACCTCTATTACCGAGCCTGAGTTATTAGAAATGGCATTTGGTATTAAGAAGGCGCCGCAGTCATTAGCCGCTTCTGGCATATTAGAAGATATTATTAAGACCCATGGTTTTAAAGATGACAGCATTAGCTTTATTAACCATGTGGAAATTGTAAAGGCATTGACCTCTGCAGATAGCAATATGCTAGCTAAGCAACTGACTCAATTTTTTGTTGATGAAAGTGAGGGGGAAGATCCATTAGCTCAAATCAGAACACCAGAATGTCGTACCGAACTGACTGCGATTGCCGCTAACTGGCCGCGTACCGTTGCTGGTTTAACGGCGTTTTCTGTGACTGAAAAAGAAAGCCATATGGCGGCTTCATTTGTTGTCGAAACGAAGAATCAACCTATTCTTGCGGCAATGCAAAAGATGCGTGGTTTTATTCCATCGCATCTGGCGGATATCGACAGCACTATCTTCTCCATGGGAATAGGCTTAGATATCAATGAAATTACCCCTTCATTAACGGCTATTTGGGATGATCTGCAAAAGCCACAACTGACCTGTGCACCATTGGCTGAGTTGCAGGCTGAGTTGAGCCAACAGAGCCCAGCTATGCTAGGCATGTTCACTGGCATGGCTAACGGTGTGAAAGGCATGAGCGTTTCATTGCTCGATTTTAAAATGAGCACACAAGATCAAGAGCCTAAGTTAGAAAGCTTAGATGCTTTAGTCAGCCTCAGCGCCGAAAACCCATCCATGTTGTTCAATATGGTCAAACCTTTCGCCCCTATGCTGGCTGAAGTACAATTAGCCGATAATGGCGATGCTACTGATTTATCTCCAATATTGATGTTGCCTCCAGAGTTAGGTGTTAAGCCAATGCTGGCGATTAAAGGCCAACATTTAGTGGTGTATAGCGGTGATAAAGGCTTGGCTTTAGCCAACAAATTAGCAGGCGAGAAACTGTCAGCGAATGGCATGTACAGCTTGTCTGCTGATTACGGCAAGATGTTTACGCCAGTGCTAACACTGTTAGAAATGAGCGGTGAGCCGATCCCTGAAGAAATGCAAATGCTTAAAGATTACAACATGCGAGTTCAAATGAGCTTCGATGTGAATAAGCAAGGCTTAGTCATAGGTTCAGTCGCCAATTCTAAAGCGACTGAAAAGAAGTAATGCGTTAGTAAACTCATATTTGTTTGAAATGAGCCAGCAGATTGCTGGCTCTTTTTTTGGCTTAATTTAGCTTAGCTTGAGCCAACTTAGTGTGCTGTGCTGGCAGAACAAGTTGCGCTTTGGGCTTGGCGGAGCGCATTAAACTAACGAGCCCTTGCCATTGAATATCACTGTTCTGAGGGAGCAAAATATCCGGCTCAGTCCCGATACCGGACAGGAGTCTCCCCTGTGCATCATAGGTTAACGAACTGCTGAATCTTATGTTTAATCCACTGTTTGGCAGTTTGAAATGATACTGACGTGCAAAGTCGCCTGAGGTTTTTTCACCAATCAAATTTGCCCTAGACCAAGATTTAGTACGATAGGCAATCCACTCGCATTCTTGGCGACAATGGGGACTCACGAGTAGCGCTAAGCGATTTCGCCCTTCAGGAGCCACCGCAGGCTTAGTGCGGACATACCAAGGGCTGAATTTCTCTTTATCGACAGAGGGTAAGTTACGGGTGAGAGATTTGAGCCTAGGAGGACTGTACTCTAACGCATCCAGAGGCATAAAATTGAGCGGCTGTAGATAGTCATTTCTCAGCTCTGGTGAGCGGCGATAGTGCGCAAATCCCATCACGTTAGGTGTTAAAGTGTTATTTAAATCCGCATCTTGATATCGCGACAGCATAGTCAATAATTTCGGACTAAAGCCACTGGCATCACGTAAATCAATGATTAGTAAGGGATGTGTCATGCCTTTGAGCAGTTCTTGCTGTTGTTCTTTATCTAATTCAAAGGCGTAGAGATCGCTGATCTTAAGTTTGACCGTCGTATTGTTGACCGTCTCTAATTGATTTGGCATGTCTTGAAATTCGGTGCGCTCAAATTGAGATAATTGGTTAATAAATTCGAGCACATTAATATCTTGAGTCTCGTCTTTTTCACTGATAGTTGCTAATTGAACTTGCGGTTTATGGCTTGGCAGGGCGAGAGTCACCTGCTGGCTTTGCAGGTCATCATTAATTAGCGTAATGACCACATAGGGCTTTATGCTGAGTCCTAAGTCTTCGCGCAGTAGGTTAAGTTTTTTCAGCCAAGGTAACTGCATTTCTTGACTCTGTTTTGCCGGCTCAGGTAAGTAGGCTTGGCTGGTCGCTACCCATTTGCTCATAGGTAAACCATCGATATGAGTGATAAAGGGGAAGTCGTTGTTGACTGGATTATTACCGTTATCCAAGGCTAACCATTGGTCGTTGACTGGCCTTAGCGTTAACGGGAGATCGCCGCTTTGATCATCGAAGTTATGCACTTGAGCGCCTGGATCTTTGAGGGTATTGAGTAATTTAGTGACTTCAGCAGCAAAGCGATCATTGGGAGTAATATCTTGATACTGTTCAACAATAAGGCTAGCCATAAATTTAAGCTGCGGGTTGGCTTTGTCGGCCGTTAAGGCATAAAACGCTGAGTGTTGCTCGATTTGATCCAATAAGGCATAGAGATCTTGGCGTACCTCTTGTGCATTTAGCACTGGTGCAGCGCTATCTTTTGGCACAGCGAAAAACGCGAGCTTAAGTAAGCTCGCGAAAATAATGACACTGAGTAGCATGACTATGCTGCGGTAGCTAAAACTCATATTCCTCCATGATGTTAAGGCGCTGCTTCAAGGCACAAAAAGGTGTGCGACTATCGGCTTAAATGCCATTAGGATCAATGTAAATCGTCCTACTCAACCCTAAACTCAGGTCCATCTGAGCAATTTAGCAGCAGGTTTGGTAGATTAGCAGCAAATTATGGTCGATTTTTGTACTTAGTCACTTTATATACCCAAACAATCTTAAATAGCGGGATCAAGTGGGTATATCTTTCTTAAAGAATATCGTTGAGTGAAATTCCGATACCAATACGTTGATTGTGATAGTTGTAATCGATTAGGCTTTCGCCATAACCATTAAAGTATTGAGTATAAAAGCGTAAGTTGCCGACGATAGGATGACTCCAAGTCAGTTCTGCTGAGCCTCTGTCGATATCTTCTAGATTGGTTTTAACGGTTAAAGTGAATCTATGTTCATCGATACCATAAACGCCAATAAACTCTGCTTTACCTATATAGTCATCAATATTAGGGTTATCGTCGCCGCTGGCTTTATATGGATCTGTTTTTTCATCTTCAGGAATACGCCACCACACTTTGGTGGAGAAGGCGAGTGGGCCTGCATCAAAAATCATAGTGGCATAGAGTCGATTCCAGCTACGGGAAAGTGGCCCTGCTTTACCATTCGATTGATGTACGGCACCAAATCCCCAAAAGGAATTGGTCACACTGCCAATTTTCCAATCGTTATTAAACAGCATAAAGACTTCAGGCTCGTGATTGGTTTCCCTAAAAGGCGATGAAGTGTCTTTGTTATAAACCTGCCAATAGGATTGATTGGTGTAAGCAAAAAATAAATGGCCATTATCACCAAACACATTGTACCAAATAGGAAATTTAAAACTGATTTGGAACTTAGCCTCAAACTCATCTAATGAATAGGGGTTGAGTATTGCATCTTCGGTGAAAGGTGCCATGTTGGGATCTGGGCTGTAGGTGACTGGTAAAAGGTAATTCACTTTATGTGGCGTAATCACAAAAGGTAGATCCGCCGTGGCAAGTTCATCTTTTACTCTTCCTTTGACTAATGATTCTTCGGCATTTATGTCCGTACAGGCTAATAGCCCTGCCAATGCAATACCTGAGTAAAGTGGTTTCATCTGCCCTCCTTGATGTGTTTATTTATTTGTCAGTCGTACTCAACAAAGATAGTTATTTCCAGCTTAACATTAGAAAGTGAATTTATGGTTATGGAAAAATCCTGTGTCACTTAATGACAAATCTTGTAGTCAGCCATTTTTAGTCCCATAGAGACATGTTTAGGTAGAATTTTTGGCAATAACATAGTGCCAAAATCATGCACTTAGCGGACAGAAATTATTTTGATGCAATTCGCTTAATCTTATTAAGTCATTTTTATTTCAATGGGTTAACTTGGATTTAGGGCATTTTTGATTTTGAAACCTAAGGTTTTCCCCACTTTAAGTGAGTGGTCACTTATTCTTTTATATCTAAATGATATAAAAACTAATAATTATCTATTTATTATGGAATATAAGACGCGCTATATTTCTACAGACTAAAGTGATCTTGGGGATTCTGATGGAAATTTTCTCTTTACCGGGCCAAGCGGCCAAAGGCAAAGTCTGGCTGGTGGGTGCAGGTCCCGGCGACGTTGAGCTATTGACGTTAAAGGCATGGCGCATCCTTAAAACTGCTGATGCAGTGCTATACGACGCTTTAGTCAGCCAAGATATCCTCGATCTTATTCCCAAAGACGCTGAGAAGATTGCCGTAGGTAAACGTGCGGGCAAGCATAGCGCCGCACAGGACGAGATTAATCAGTTACTCGTCACTAAAGCCTACACCCGTAAAAATGTGGTGCGCCTTAAAGGTGGCGATCCTTTTATTTTTGGCCGCGGGGGCGAAGAGTTACAAACCTTAGTTGAAGCTGGGGTTGAGTTTGAAGTCGTTCCCGGCATTACCGCTGCCAGCGGCACGTCAGCCTATGCGGGAATTCCCCTAACCCACAGAGACCATGCCCAAGGCGTCACTTTTATCACTGGCCATTGTCAGTTAGAGAGTCGCCCTATGGATTGGCAAGGTTATGCTAATCCTAACAATACCTTAGTCGTGTATATGGGGATTCTGAACGCAGGCATTATTCGCCAAGGTCTAGTCGATGCGGGCCGAAGCCCTGAAACACCCGTGGCGATAGTGTCAAAGGCAACCACTAAAGAGCAACGTCGTTTTATCGGCCGTTTAGGTGAGCTTGAACAGCTTGCCGCCGATCCAGAATTACAAATGCCAGCTTTGATGATCATAGGTGAAGTCGTCACGCTGAGTGACACCTTGCATTGGTTCAAACCTGAAGCGATTGAATCGACTCAGGTCAGCGATGAACAGACTCAATCGGTTAGAGTCTCGGGCGCGTCGATAAATTAAGCCGCAAACAGTTAAAGCTATTAAGCAGTTAAACAAATTAAGCTAATCCATGCTGTGGTAACACGGCGAATTTAAGGTAACGGAGAATAGTATGGCCGGGCGTGAATTAAGCCACTTACAACAACTGGAAGCCGAGAGCATCCAGATCATTCGTGAAGTTGCAGCCGAATTCGATAATCCTGTGATGTTGTATTCCATCGGGAAAGATTCTTCCGTTATGTTGCATTTAGCACGTAAAGCCTTTTATCCAGGCAAGATCCCATTCCCGCTGCTGCATGTCGACACGGGGTGGAAATTCAAAGAGATGATCGCGTTTCGTGATGCGCAGGCAAAGAAATTTGGCTTCGAGTTACTGACGCACATCAACCCAGAAGGGTTGGCGCAGGGGATTAATCCCTTCGACCATGGTAGTGCGAAACACACTGATATCATGAAAACCCAAGGTTTAAAGCAAGCACTTAACCAATATGGTTTCGATGCGGCTTTCGGTGGGGCTCGCCGCGATGAAGAAAAATCCCGCGCCAAAGAGCGCGTGTATTCCTTCCGCGACCGTCACCACAGATGGGACCCTAAAAATCAACGTCCAGAATTATGGCGCACCTATAACGGCGCAGTGAACAAGGGCGAAAGTATTCGCGTGTTCCCATTATCTAACTGGACTGAGCTGGATATTTGGCAATATATTTATCAAGAAAACATTGAGTTAGTGCCTTTGTACTTTGCTGCTAAACGTAAAGTGGTTGAGCGCGGTGGTCAGTTAATCATGGCTGATGACGAGCGGATGAAGTTAGCCGAGGGCGAGCAGATTAAAGAAGAAGTGGTGCGTTTTAGAACCTTAGGTTGCTACCCACTCACGGCCGCCATGTATTCTGAGGCCGACAGTCTAGAAAAGATTATTGAAGAAATGCTGTTAACCCGTTCGAGCGAACGTCAGGGCCGATTGATCGACTCAGATCAAAGTGCCTCTATGGAGCAGAAGAAGCGTCAAGGCTACTTCTAATCTCTACAGGGTTAACCCTATTTCGCGAAAGTGGCGCAAGTAAAGCGCGACCTTCAGCCAAGCAGATCAAGAGTGAGAATAAGATGGACAAAGCGGTCAATAAAACCAATCTCATGGCGGCAGAAATTACCCTCCATGGTGTGAAAGAATATCTAGCCCTGCAGCAGCACAAAGGCTTACTGCGCTTTTTAACCTGTGGCAGTGTCGACGATGGTAAAAGTACCTTAATCGGCCGTCTGTTACACGACAGTGCGCAGATCTATGAAGATCAATTAGCGAGCCTCAAGAGCGACAGCGCCAAGATGGGCACCACAGGTGAAGCCATTGACTTAGCCTTGCTGGTGGATGGCCTGCAAGCTGAGCGCGAGCAGGGCATCACTATCGATGTGGCTTATCGTTATTTTTCAAGTGATAAGCGCAAGTTCATCATCGCCGATACGCCAGGGCATGAGCAGTACACTCGCAACATGGCAACGGGTGCATCAACCTGTGATTTAGCGGTGATTTTAGTCGATGCCCGCTACGGCGTGCAGACTCAGACTAAGCGCCATGCGTTTATCGCGTCATTACTCGGTATTCGTCACTTTGTTGTTGCTGTGAATAAGATGGATTTGCTCGGGTTTGACGAGCAAGTATTCAACCGTATTCGTGCCGATTTTACGGATTTTGTTAAAGATTTCGGTAATCTCGATATCCACTTTGTGCCGTTATCGGCGCTTAATGGTGACAACGTGGTTGAGCGCAGCACTCAAAGCGACTGGTATCAAGGTGGTACATTGCTTGAACTGCTAGAAACCATTGATACTCAGCGTGAACTCAGCTCATTGCCTGTGCGTTTCCCTGTGCAATATGTGTCGCGCCCTCACTTAGATTTTCGCGGTTTTGCGGGCACGTTAGCCTCTGGCATCATTAATGTCGGCGACGAGTTAGTCGCTTTGCCATCGGGCAAACGCAGCAAGGTTGAACGTATTGTGACCTTCGATGGCGACATACAAGAAGCGGTTGCAGGCCAAGCTGTGACTATCACGCTGGAAGATGAAATTGATATTTCCCGTGGCGATTTACTGGCAAGACCCGATTCTGCACCTGCCGTCGCTAACGTGATCAGCGCTGACATAGTGTGGATGGATGAAAAGCCATTACAACTCGGTCAGTTATACGACATCAAAGTGGCTGGTAAGAAGACGCAAGCTTCTGTGACTGCTATCGATTATGTGGTTGACGTTAATACCTTAGCACGCAGTGCGACGGACACTCTTGGGTTAAACGCCATTGCGCGTGTGACCTTAGAACTGACCGAAGACATAGTGTTTGATGCATATTCATTAGTGCGTGATACGGGCGGAATGATCTTGATCGACCGCCTGAGTAATGCGACGGTTGCCGCGGTTATGGTGGTGTCGGGTCAACATGTTAACAAGCAAACAGCGTCACAATTTAGTGCCTTTGAAGTCGAGTTTAATGCATTAGTGCGTAAACACTTCCCCCATTGGCAAGCGATAGATATCACTAAGCTTGGAGCTTAATTTGTGAGTGACTTGTGGCTATTAGCGATTATTTTGATAGGGCTTGTGGCTGGCTTAATTAGTGGCCGTATCAATCCAGCGGTATTGTTTTTATTTGCATTTTTGCTCTGTTATTTGCTTGGCATGGTTGCGCTCGATACCGCATTAACAAGCTTTACCAATATTGGCTTAGTCACGCTGGTCCTGTTGGTGTTGGCCGCGACGGCGTTAGAAAAAACGTCCCTGCTGGGGAAGTTGAGTCAAGTCATAGGCAATAGTTCTTTGCCTATGACAATGGCAAAGCTCGGTTTTTCGACGGCTTTGCTGTCGTCATTTACCAATAACACTGCGGTCGTGGCATCACTGATTGGTGTTGTGCGCCGCAATCAGGCACACGCGCCGGCTAAGTTATTATTGCCGTTAAATTATGCGGCAATTTTAGGTGGCACACTGACCCTGATTGGTACCTCGACCAACTTGATTGTGAACTCCTTTGTAGAAAACGCTGGCTTACCCGCCTTAGGCTTCTTCGAGTTTACGCCAGTTGCAGTGGTGATCGTTGTCGCGGGTATATTGTTACTGACCTTACTGGCGAACATTCTGCCCGACAGACGGGAAGAATCAGGTGAAGAAGCGCTGCCATATTTGCTCGAAGCCCATGTGGCGAAAGGTTCGTCCTTGGTCGGTCGCAGTGTGGTGGATAATAAACTTAGGGCGCTGAAAAAGTTATATTTGGTTGAATTAGAACGCAGTGGCATTTGTATTTGTCCTGTGCCGCCCCAGTTAGTGTTGCAAGCGGACGACGTGCTGCGCTTTAGTGGCGCGGTGGAGTCGGTTGAGTTATTGCACCAATTCGATGGTTTAGATTGGTTTGGTAAACATCAAGCCAAAGGACAAAATTTAGTTGAAGCTGTACTCGCACCGTCATCCAGTTTAGTGGGCAGTTCGTTGAAAGCATCGCGTTTTCGTGAGCAATTTGATGCGGCTGTGATGGCCATTCGCCGCGGAAATCATCCGCTGAAGGGCGGACTCGGTGACATTATTCTGCAACCCGGTGATGTGTTGTTATTGACGCCAGGTGATGGTTTTAGCAATAGCGCAAAGCTGAGTTCAGAGTTTGCAGCGATCAGTGGTTTAGATTTGAATGTGCGTCTAGACAGTCGTCGTGGTCGTTGGGTATTGCTGGGCTTTGCGGCAACGATCATCCTGAGTGTCACTGGCATATTACCCTTGGCTAAAGGTTTAGTGATATTGCTGCTCAGTTATTTTGCCATAGGCGCAGTCACACTGGCTGAGCTTAAACGCCGTTTCCCATTGGAATTAGTGGTGATCGTGGGGAGTGCATTAGGGCTTGCCAACTTGATGATGAGTACAGGCCTTGCGAACAGTTTAGCCCAAGGATTACTCTCAGTTATTAACGGTTATGGGGTATTTGGCGCTTTTGTCGGCGTGTATTTAATGACTTTATTGCTGACTGAACTGGTGACCAATAACGCAGCGGCGGCGCTGGCGTTCCCTATCGCTTACGCGATTGCGCTTAATTACGGTGTCGATGCAAGGCCCTTTATTATGGCCGTTGTCTTTGGTGCCAGCGCGAGCTTTATTTCACCCTACGGCTATCAGACCAATTTGATGGTATTTAATGCGGGTAATTATCGCTTCAGTGACTTTGTCCGCCTTGGATTGCCGTTATCTGTGCTGTATTCCCTGATAGTGATATTTATGGTGCCGATCATCTTTCCATTTTAGTGATTAGCTTGAGTTTATTGCCCTTATGTTAGTGGTTAGTCAACATGGGGATTGAGGAGTTTTTATGACAAATATCGTGTGGCATCAACATCCTGTAGACCAAGCCGCGAGAGCCGAGCAGAAAGGCCAAAACCCAGTGCTACTTTGGTTTACCGGACTTTCTGGCGCGGGCAAGTCAACACTGGCTGGTGCATTAGAGCGGGCGTTATTTGAGGCGGGATTCCACACTTATTTGCTCGATGGCGATAATGTGCGCCACGGCCTGTGTAAAGATTTAGGGTTTACGGTTGAAGACCGTGATGAGAACCTGCGTCGTGTGGGCGAAGTGGCTAAATTGATGGTGGATGCGGGGCTTGTGGTGTTATCGGCCTTTATTTCCCCGACCCGTGAAGAACGTGATGGTATTCGTGCCCGTTTTCCTGCGGGGCAGTTTATTGAAGTGCATGTAGCTACGCCTTTGAGCGTGTGCGAGCAGCGTGACCCTAAGGGGTTATATGTGAAAGCGCGCAGTGGCGAAATTAGCAATTTCACTGGTATTTCATCACCCTATGAAGCGCCATTAGCCGCCGAGTTAACCATAGATACCAGCAAAGGCGATTTAGTGACTCAAGTGCGTGCATTAATCGATTATTTAACGGCGATCAATGTCATTAATGCCGATAAGGCAAAAGCGCTAGCTTAACATTTAGCCCTTATCTTGCTTAAAAGGAGCCTTTAGGCTCCTTTATTATTTCTGGGTTTTACTGCTTATACCATTGATTCATAATTTTTTATGGCGTGAGCATTATTCTATTTTAAAGTCTTTAGCAAACAAGAGCTGTAGAGCCTTCAAGTATTCTTGATCTGGCTTAGGCTGTACTAGTTGGGCGAGTTCATCACCAATCGGTGTTAAGCGATAATAGCTAAAAAGCAGATTACCGCTCTTGGGCGTAAGCTTCATTTGTATGCCTTGCAGGGCAAATTGAATTGGTGTTTTGTTATTGAGTAGGCCGGTTTCGAACTCACTGCTGTGAAGTATTCCCGCATCGACTAAGGTCAAAATACTGGAATAAGGTAGCCCAAACTGGGATAAGCCTAAATTGACTGAGGTGGTTTTACGGAAATACTGGCCAATCCCACCCGACAAGCGGTAGCCACTGATGAGTTTTAGGCGCTGCTCGTTATTTACCTTCGCCGCCATGCCAAGGGCTTTTTCAAGAATTTGTGCTTCCCTGTGAGTCAGTTGCTTGAGCAGCGCTAGGGTACGTAGACTGAAGTTGCCCGGATTGACTATCTCGCTCGACAATATCCGAGCCCACAAATCTTGCATCTTACGGTTATGGATTTGTTCCGCCATCAAGAAAAATTGATGGCTCCAATCGGGATCAAGATCGACCCCAGTGACATCTGAGTGGGTATAACTGAGGGCTAAGGCAAAAATGGTTTCCACATTGGCCTGATATTCGCTCGATAACTTGCGTGCTCTATGTTGAGCTCGCTCGGCTATTGAGGCGTTCGCAGGGCGATATTCTTGCTCACTGGCGAGCCCTAATTGGCGACCAAGTAGCAGGGCTTTTTTGCGAGCGGATACCTCGGATGCTGACTCGCCTTCTTCTGCCAACTGCAAAATATCTGAATCCTTCATCGCGTTATTAATCCTTGAGCTTGCACTGTGGTTGAGGTGTGGGCTTAGTGAACTCTTACATTCGGTTGTAGCTCACTTTAGATGATTATCTCTTTAGTTTGAGCATCTCGTTAAGCCAATTCTTTGGTTCGTTATTATGCCGTTTTATTTAACGACTTTAGCGATTGATTTCGCACTTTTAGTTGGCCAAGACCATAAGGTTTCATTACCCGGTTCAGGATGGCGCGGAACATTCAGCGCTAGTATTAACGAACATACGGCAAAGCCCGCCCCTATGTAAAATACAAAGGCGGGATCGGTTAACCATAATAAGCCCAAAAGCACAGGAATAATCACAGCCGCTATGTGGTTTATGGTGAAACTGACCGACATAGTGGCAGCAATATCTTTGCTGTCGGCGATTTTTTGAAAATAGGTTTTCATCGCAATTGCCATCGCAAAAAGTAAATGGTCGATAACGTAGAGTGCTGCCGCCATATGGGCTTGTTCGACTAGGGCATAGCTGATAAAGACTAAGATGAGTCCGATATATTCCACAGTAAGCGCATTACGCTCACCAATACGTCCAATCAAACGACCAATAGCAGGCGCAAATAGTAGATTAACGGCATAGTTGATTAAGAACAGCGCAGTGATTTCACTGACGCTATAACCAAACTTTTCAACCATCATAAAGCCCGCAAATACCATAAAGATTTGCCGCCTTGCACCTGAAAAAAAGGTGAGCAAGTAATAGAGCCAATAGCGTTTACGTAGTATGATTTTTTTGTGTTGTATTTCCGTTGTCTCAAACTTGGGGTAATACCATGTTATGGTTAGCACAATGATGAGACCTAATACGCCTATAATCAAATACATATGCAGGTAGTCCAGCTTCAACCAAGTCATTACTAGCCAAATGCTGGCATAACCGACTAAAGCGGCCGCCGAACGCCACGCCAGTGCTTTACCCATAAATCCAGCTGCGTCTTTTTTATCGACCCATTGCAGCGTTAGCGATTGGTTGATGGTTTCAAAATAGTGAAAGCCGACAGACATCAACACAGTCGTTAGATACAGGCCTATGACCTGAGGAAAGAAACCTGTTACCACTACACCGATACATAAAATGGCGAGCGAGAGCAGGGCGAAGGCTTGTTCTCGAATGAGCAGCAGCACAAAAATTGCCGTAAAAGCTAAGAAGCCGGGGATTTCGCGCAGGCTTTGTAACATGCCGATTTCAGCACCAGTGAATTGGGCTTTCTCAATCACGAAGTTGTTGAGCAATGCCTGCCAAACGGCAAACACGAGCGACATAACAAAGGTCATCCACAGCAAGAGTGCTTTAGGATCTTTTGCTTGAATAGCTTTCATGGATAAGGGACTCAGGCGATAAGTGTTCAAATGCTAATGCTTTTTTCTTAGGTTGGCTATATAAGGTGTGACTTATCCCTTTCAATTTTGTAACAATGTTTAGGCGAATTAACTCCTTAGGTTACAAAGACGCTAAAGCGAGAATATACCTAAGGCGTTATTTTTGTGAGGCAGTTAAAACTACCACATATACTTGGGGTGTTTGGCGCTAAGCCCGTGATCTATTTCATGTAAATTGGCGGGTAAATCACCTAGTATGAAATATCATAATTGTCATTTTACTTTTGCATACCAAGTTAAATTCCACTGGAATGCCAATGACTCTGAGTGTCCATTGCTACTTTTAGCGCATTTAGTCTGAGCGTTGTGATGTCATTTGATATGCCGAACGGGCATAGAGAGTCGAAATTAAGTCGCCTGCACCGTCTTTTCTAGGCCGCTTATTGTTATTTTGCTTGGGATTAATCGAGGCTAAATTGAAAAGAATTCTTATCATTTACTCTAGTGTTCACGGCCAGACCCAAAAGATTGCTAAAAAGCTCGCACAGCAGTTAATGGCTTTGGGGAATGAAGTGGTTACTGCCGATATCAAGGCCGCTCCAGTGCTCACTGAGTTCGACAAAATCATCATAGGCGCCAGTATTCGCCATGGTAAACATAACTCAAGTTTGTACGAGTTTATTGAAAAGCATCAAGCCGTATTGACGGATAAGGTCAGTGGTTTTTTCTCTGTCAGCTTAGTGGCACGTAAACCCGAGAAAAACACCCCAGAGACCAATCCTTACATGCAGGCATTTTTAAGTAAAACCACTTGGCGGCCACAATTGCTGCGCGTTTTTGGGGGTAACTTGAATTACCAAGGCTATAACGCTTTAGATAGAAATATTATCCGTTTCATCATGTGGTTAACGAAAGGACCTACGGACCCTGTTACTAATGTTGAATATACGGATTGGCAGAAAGTGACTGAGTTTGGTGAGCAGATCCACAGCGCTTAAGCTTGATATCAAATTTCGGTGCTTCATTTAGCCCTATTCTATTCGCGCCCTGAAAGCTGTATGCATGCCTTAGTCACAAGGGCAAAGGAGCATTAAATATGATCAGTATGATGACTAAACTTCGCTCCTTATCCCGAGTCATTATGGCGCAACTGCATGTGTGGATTGTCGTGTCGACTATTTTACTCGTGTGTTCCAGTCCGTGGATTTTTATGGGCCGACGGATACCCGATAACGCCAGTTTTTGGGATTATTTGCATGTATATTTAGGTTTAGCGTGCACTGTGCTTGGGATTCTTTTTTTACTCAGCAATACCTTGCGTGGCAAGTGGCACCAATACTTTGGCTGGTTGGCGGGCGATTGGGCACAGTTAAAGCAAGATATTGTTGGACTTGCTAAAGGCAAATTCCCCGTCGCTGGTGGTAAAGGGCTGTTTAGTGCCATAGAAGGTATTGGCATGCTGTTGCTGGTGGCTACAGGGGTTACGGGCCTAGTTTGGTTTGTTGTTCAAGGGACGCCAACAGCACTGGCATGGCGTGGTTATCATCAAGTCTTTGCGCAGGCTTTTATTGGTTTCTTGATCCTACATCTCGTCTTGGCAGCGAGCCATATTCTTGATTTTATTCGGCAATAAACTTCATAACCCATATTGAGCGCTTATATCGATAGCTTGGATTGAACACGCATAAAAATGGCCTCCTAATTTGGAGGCCATTTTTTATTTCAACGATTGTTTTAAATTAGCTAAGACGTTGCTGACGGGTCACACCAATTGCGGCGGCGAAGACTAGAAATAACCAGCCTAGACTGCCACCCGATGAGGTTTTAGCGGGGGCGGCATCTTTCTCAACAGCAAGGTAGTTAATTAACCCAATTAACTCATCTAAGGTTTTGATGCTGTTTAAATTTACCGCATATTTATCGTTCACGATAAAGGCGGGTACGCTGTCGATTTTGAATTCATTCTGCTGGGTGCGCCACAGGGAAAGCTTTTCATTAGTGCTTTTGCTATCGGCTAATTCATCGTATTTAGCAGCATCGACACCAAATTGGGCGAAGACTTTTTTGATGTCATCACGGCTGTTAATTTGCGGCTCATGCTGATGGCCAGGTGCACTGTGATCGTGGCCGTTTGCGCCCTCAGCACCTTGGATTGCGGTAAACATGGCATGGGTTAAGGCGTCTTTGTTATCAACGCTTTGGATCACGGCTAATGAACGCATCACTTCGGTGCCAATGTCGCTATTCATAAAGTCGACATGCTTATTGTCGAAACTTATCTGTTTGTTGAGGTTTGCCTTGATATCAGGCAAATAGTTGGTTTCCATATTGAAGCAGTTATGGCAATAAAATGAATAGAATTCAGTGAGTTTTGGTTCGCTGCTAGGCGCTTTGGTCGAGATTTGAGTGTAATGTGTGCCTTCAACAAAATTGGCGGCAAAGGTGCTCAATGGTGCAATCGCTAAGGTTACAGCCAAGGCTAATTGTTTAATCATAGTTTCCTCAAATTCGGTGGGATTGAATTCACAATGTCAGTCGTTGTTATCGTTGGTATTCAACGGTCAACATAAGAGATAGAGTGAGCTTCAACCTAGGATTTAAGCTAGCCAAAATGGCAGCGTTGACACATAGGTTCAGGTTAAATGGAAAGGCTTAATTATGACTGAATTGGCATGAAGCTAGTAGGCTAAATCTGTGATCTAAATGGAAGTTTTACCTTAGATTTGGCAGGACTGTAGGCAGGATCGCATTGCTAAGTCGGTGCATGTTGATTAAAGCCCTGTTCTGCATCACCACTGGCTAAATTCTTACGCAATATCCCTAAGCGACTGCCAAGCTTCGCACACCTCGCGAAAACGCGCCGCATCGCCATCGGGTCTGTCTGGGTGCCATTTGAGCGCTAAACGACGCCATTGCTTGCGGATATCACGGGCGGTAGCACTCTCGTCTAATTCGAAAACTCGCAGCGCGTTACCTTTGTTCATCAGATTGATATTTAAGCCAATATAGCTCTTATAATTGCTCCAGAATGCCTCAAGTAATTCTCGTACTACGTTTTCGCTGGTGTCGTAGTTATTCCAATCAAGGTAATACTCACGCAGGGAAGTATCTTGCATTATCAGCAGATTAACGTTTGATGGTACTAAGCGGAAGATTTGAATTTCCATGGCTTTGACTTGTAGCCATTGCTTGGGCAGTAATATTTCCTGCAGTTCAAACAGGGCATTCATCAGTAGGAAGTTACGTTTGAATAAATCGTTACCCGGATTTTCATCAAGCTGGTGGATCAGCCCTTGGGTTTGTAATTCAGTGGCTAAGTGATGGATTTTCCAACTTTGATTTGAGGCTTGTAAAACCGTAAGCAACGGCCAGATCAGTGGGTTATCGCCCTTAGTGTTTGCAACTCGAATCGATTGAGATTCTTCAGTGAGTGAGGGTTTGGCAAATAACATACTGACTGTCCCATCCTAAATTGTGAGTGTTACCAATGCGCCGATAAAACCGCTGTGCTGCAACAAAGATGACTCGAAAGGCGACGATAAATGATCATTCACTAAGTTGAGCCGCAAACTATGCCACAGAGCCAAAGTGTAGGCAAAGATGAATTTTAGAGCAATACCGTGATGGTTGACTCCTACTTTAGATGGTTTCTCGGCGTAAATAAGCCGTTAACAGCAGTGAGGTTTTAGGGGAAGGTAGTTAAGAGAGGGCTAGCTTTAGACATGATGCCCTTGTTTATATCACATAAAATCAAGGGCATGATTATTTTCACATAGAGTGAAGGACTAGATCTCGGTGAAGATCACTTCTTGATCTAAGCGAGACTTAGGCAATTTAGCGTTGAAATCATTTTCTGAGTGATAACCCAAGGCGACAACCACGCAGGCACCTAGACCTTGCTCTCTTAAGCCTAGGACTTGATTCATTTTAGTGGCATCAAAACCTTCGATCGGACACGCATCAATATCTAATACACTTGCACCGAGCATTAAAGTGCCAAGCGCTAAGTAGACTTGTTTTTCCATCCAATGCTGGGCATCTTTCAGCTCAAATTTATGCATATTAGCGAAGAAAGAGCGGCCATTATGTTGGCCTTGCTTGGCTTCTTCATTAGCAAAACGGCCATCCTTCGCTTCTTGCTCGAGTACTTGCAGTAAGTGTGTTTCATCTAATTGAGCGCGAGCACAGAGTACGAGTACATGGGAAGCATCGAGAATTTTTTGGGTATTAAACGCATAGTTTTCGGTCGCTTGGGCAACTAATGCTTTACCTTCCGCCGTACTCGCTAACACAAAATGCCAAGGCTGTGAGTTAGTCGATGATGGGCTGTACTGCAATAAGGTTTTGATTTCTGCTATTTTATCCGCAGGAATCGTCTTAGTTGGATCAAAGGCCTTAGTGGTGTAGCGCTTTTTGGCGAAGAAACTTAAATCACTCATGTAACGGCTCCAAATCATTAAGGAATACAAATTCAATGGCAGCATTTTAAGCAGGTTTAAGTAAAAAACAATGTGATCAAGGCAGGTATTAGTTTCAAAAAAGATTTGAAACTGGATGCTTATGCGCACTAGACAAAGCTTATGTGTGATGGAGTAGATGGCATGAAGTTTCAGACAATCCCAATTATGCGGATCTTTGATGAAGATAAAGCCAAAGAGTTTTACCTTGGCTTTCTGGGGATGGAATTAGATTGGGAACATCGCTTTGAGGATGGCTACCCGATTTATATACAAGTTTCACTTGGTAATTTTGTTTTGCACTTGAGCGAACATTCAGGCGACTGTACTCCTGGCTGTAAGGTTTTTGTGAATGTGAGTGAACTTGATCAATTATTTGCTCATGTGACTTCTAAGCCATATAAATACAACAAACCTAGTATTGAAGATGCGCCTTGGGGCGATCGTTGCTTTACTGTAACAGATCCGTTTTCAAACAGGATTTTGTTTAATGAAGCAGCAGACACATAACAGAGTGAGGCATTCGAGACCCGCGGCATTTACAAGTTTACGCGCATGGGCACTGCGTTATGCTCTCAGGAGAAAAAATGAGTTCAGTTGAATTGTGGAAAAGCTTTGTTGACGAGTTTGCTCAGTTACATGATGGAGTATTTGAAAAATGGGTCTTGCAAGAAGGGAGCTATCCAAACAGGCAGGAAAATTCAGAAATAAATGAGTTCTTAAAGTCACTAACTGTCCAGCAAAGAGAGATTCTCGTCAAGATGCTTATTAATGCTAGACGTGGTGGTATTCATGATGCCTTAGTACGACTTAATGACAGAATGGACTGCGAAAATGGTCAGTATTACGAAAACGGCATTGAGATGGAATTTCAGCCCTTTAGTTCCACCCTTTACTATGACTATGTTTGTCGCCGAGAAGGGGATAATTGGGAGCAAGAATAGGTATTATCGGAATATCTCGCTTCCAATGATCACCCTGCATATAGCCTAGCACACAGCTGAATGATTTCAGTTACTTAACAAAGTCATCGCTGGTTGAAGGCAAACCAAAAGTGCATTATGTTGTTGGTTTAAAATGGATGGCCTGATTTATTGTTAGCTCTTCAACTTTTGATGACTCTCATTTAAGCCATTTTAGCTAGTACAAGTTTTAGACAAACAGAAAGTGCATTATGTTGTTGATCTAAAATGGATGGCCAGATTTTTAGCCCTCTAGCAAGCGCGTCAATTAGGACGCACACAAGCTCGCGCCAATTGCGCGATCGTTAGCTTATTTCAGGGTCGTCAAGAATGTATAAATTTTATATATCTTTATTGTTTACATTTTATTCTCAACTTGTATTTTCCGAGGAAAACTCATGGAGTGTAGAGAAGCTATTGTTCGATCCTGGCGAAGAACTTATTCCTAGTGTGGTCAGTGACTCAAAATTATCAGTGGCATATTTAATGCGGCACCCAATAAAAAGAGATACAAAATTATATTTTATGTTAACCGATGCTGGCTGTAAAAAAGGCTTATCTATGGAAGCTATGCATTTCGTTTATATAAACAATGAAAAGGACTTATTCATGAGCTCTTGTTGGGATGCCTCGCACCGAAGATTCATGAAATGATTGAAGTCCAAATAGCAGGAGCAGGTGCAGGTAAGACTTATGGCCTAGCTGAGAAGATCATCAAGCACTATGAAGCTTCGTCATATAAGAAGATCTTTGCTATCACTTATACCAACAATGCAGCGAAGAACATCTCCGAAGCCATCATAAAACAACTCGGATACTTGCCAGAATATATCGTAGTTTGCACCGTTCACACGTTTTTATTGAATGAGATCATTTACCCTTACTCTCCGTTCGTTTTAAATGAGGTATATACTACCTCCTCTCTTTGTAAAACGTTTTCAAACTTTCCTCCTGGTAAAACTGGTGAACAAAAGAAGCGAGAAACGGCGAACACTATTAGTAGACTAAAGAAGATTGGTGTAATACATGTTGATGAAACTTATTCCGCAGCATGGCGAGTTGTCGATGAAAACTACTCCAAACACAGCAGCCAGAAGAAAAAGTCTAAAGTTAGGAAAGTTCATAAACTCCTAAGTAGTGCTATTGATAAGATTTTTCTCGATGAAGCACAGGATCTTGATGAAACTGCACTCAAGGCTTTTCAACAAATAGGTGAGAATTCTGTTGATATCTACATGGTGGGGGACCCCAAGCAAGCAATAGATTATCCAAAATCCTTCAAAGGCTGGTTAGCTGCGAACAAAGCCAACGAAAAAGTTAACGTACTGCCGAATATAACGACCTCTCGTAGGGTTCCACAGAGAATTCTTGACCTCTCAAACACCTTCTGCCCTAAAGGGCAAGAGCAGATAAGTTTGTCTGAAATTGAAGGACGCCTAACATATATTACTTCAGAAGATGACCATTACGACTCGGTACTCAGCTATCACATTGAGAATGGGAGCTTAGTTAGCATCTTCAGAAAAGAAGGTAATTACTCAACCAAACAAGTAGGATCACTACCCGAGTTTGATCCAGAGGTAGAAAAGCTACTTACAGTGAAGTTTTCCGAATACGAAGAAGGTGTGGTCATATACTCATTACAGCGTTTCTTTGCCTCCTTGTTATCCAACAATGACAACAAGACATCAATACAAATATTTCTTAAGAAGCTAGAGATTCCGTACGAAATAGAGATGTTCAAGAAGCTTTGTCGTTCAGCAGAGCAATACAGTTCATCCAAGGACAATTCGGCCAAGTACGCAATAAGCAGCATCCAACGAACTAAGGGCTTAGAGTCTAAGGTATGTGTATTAGTCCTAACGACAGCGATTTTCAAATGCTTAATGCAGGATGGTGTAACCAAGTTCAACAAGACTTGGAATATGGTCTACGTCGCGTTAACTCGCGCAGAATCTGAATTAGTTGTTGCTGTAGACATGGATTTGCTTGGTAAAGAATATAAGCATGACGATATTGTTGCTCGCCTTGAATCTATTGGGTTTGAAGTGCTGAACCTAAATCTACCAAACCACAATTCTAATGAGGGATACGCTCAATAATAAACTGCTAACTTTACCTTATGAGTTGAGAATGAAAACCATTTTTAAAGGAATTAGCGCAATTTATTGTCTTATATGCAGTCCTTACGACAGTTGATGGTTCCTATTTAAGCATTTTAACTCGGACAAGTTGTAGACAAACCGAAAGTGCATTATTTTGTTGATTTAAAATGGATGCCAGATTTACTTTTTGAGCCAGAGCAGGTTGCAGGCAGACTGAAAGTGCATTATGTTGTTGATCTAAAATGGATGGCAAGACTTATTGCTGTTAGATTTACATATGATTTTTCCACTGAGAGTGTAAATGATAAAAAGTATTATCATCTCAATCGCCATAATCATCTTAATATGTAGCCTTGCACCATTAGCATATTATTTTAATTTCGGTCATCTGAGTATTTCTGATAAACCCGAAAATTGGGGGGTGTTTGGGGACTACATTGGCGGAATTTTAAATCCTATCCTGAGCTTTTCTGCATTCATTGGCGTTCTTATAACTGTTTTATTGCAAAAATCACAATTACAACAGACACAATCTCAATTGACTATGACAAAAGAGGAGCTGGAGCTTACTAGAGCAGAATTGAAAAGAAGTGCTGACGCGCAAGCTCAACAGATCGAATCCGTGAACATTCAAAATTTCGAAGCTACATTTTTCAATTTGTTAAATCGTTTCGAATCACAAATCGCTCATATAATAAGGGTGTACCTAGAGACAGAAGTAAAAAAGGACGATAATGTTCCTAGTGCATTTTCCTGTGATAGAGATATAAGATATTGCGGATTTGAGCACCTTAGATATCAACTTTACAAATACCAAAAGTATTACTCTTCTGAACAATATGGTGGAGAAAACCCCGAAAGGTGTGACTCCGAAGAAGCTTTTAAAGGAATGAGTTTTGTAGGTACGCATTCGATTGTAATCGAAGCATATTTTATGCACTTGAAATTTATTTTTGACTTTATTGAAGAGAGCAATTTAGTTGACAAGAGAAAGTATTACAGGGTTCTTTTCTCTGAATTCACAAATGGAGAGTTAATTTTTGTTTTTTATCAGGTACTATATTCTGATAGTTTAAATGAATTAAAACAGAAAATTGAAGAGTTTAACCTGTTCGAATATATTAATCACAAAGGGCTGATAGATAACTGTGTAGATCTAAATAAATATTCTTTAATTGCTTACGGAAAGAATAAAGCAATTAATGTAAACATGGAATATTGGTTAAAACAAATATCTAACAAGTCAATGCAACCGACCGCTGACGCTTCGGTTGATTGAAGCGTTATGTGACTAGGGTATAGTTGAGTATCTGCCATAAATGAATAATCCAGAAATAAAATCACTCTTTAAGTATAAGCCATTAAACCAATTTACTTTGGATATTATCGCAAATGATAGGATTTATTATCCTAAGCCAGATTCATTTAATGATCCATTTGATACAAAATGCTCCTTTAAAAACTCGTCAGCTATAGTCCAGTCTCAAAATTTAGCAAAAATAAAAAGAGTTTTTCCTAACGAAGACCCAAGTGAGATTATGGCTTACACAAGGAAAGACCTAACCGGAGAAATTGATTCCTTTAAAAACGCGCTTAGAGATTTTGGTATTTTATCTTTGGCTGAGGATGAAAAGGATATTCTAATGTGGTCTCACTATGCAGATGATCATAAGGGAGTTTGTATTGAGTTTGAGCGAACCGAGACAAACGAGTTAGGTGATCCAAAAGCAACCAGAAAAGTGGCATATACGAAAAGTTATCCTTCAATGAGCGTTAAATCACTGCTTTCGAAAAATGGCCATCACAACTCTTTAATGCGTGTTTTATATACTAAATCTGAGCACTGGAGTTATGAAAAAGAGTGGCGAAATTTTCAGTTTACTGGAGGTAAAGTATATCCTATCCTAGGGAAAATCTTGTCAATAACGTTCGGGGTTCGCGCAAGTGAGATGGATATAGATATTGTTAAGAAACTTGTTGGCCATTCTATACCTTTATATCAGGCGCAACTTAAAGAAAATGAGTTCGGCATCAAGGTGAAAAAAATCACATAACAAGCCAAGTTAACGGGACAATTTTAAGTTGGCTAAAATTAGGAGCGAAGCGACGGGAGCCAGCTTAAAAGTTGCCCATGCTTGGGGCGTTACCCCATAGAAATATTAATCCGAATCTGGCTAATAAGAGTGAATTATCTAACTAGATTTATTTATCCTAGCAACGACTCTTAGGATAGATGCAACCCTTCAAAATCATGTAAATACTTTGAACTTATCAGGACAGATTCCTTTTAAAGTACAGTTGATGTTTTGGGTTGACATCAACCAAGAAATAAATAGATCAAGTGCTGTAAGAGCAAATGCGTAACAACTATTTCAAGAACAGTTTGGACAGTCGGAAATTAGAAACCACCTAGCAGCTTTGAAAAAATCATTTGATCGCCCCGCATTTCGGGATGATTTTTTGAATGAGCGAAATTACGATGATTTCGAAAAGGCTTTAGTTTTGACGAAAGCTTTTTTAAAAACAGGTTTCCTCTATGACAACTGGTCTAGAAGTCTTGTTTTGCAAGCTGTCCCTTCTAGTATGATTGGCGATGAAAACTATCAAAAATTTGTTTGTAATCTTGAGTCAAAACTAGAGAGCATCTATCAGTCTTACCTTACCGATAAACGAAGGGAAAAAACTAACCCAAATCAACTAATCGAAAGGGCTGGAGATTACAACATAAAGAGGCGTGGCCTGATGGAACTAATAAATAAAAAGCTACGCTCGTTTGGAGAGCATGATATTTCTATTTACTACTAAACATAGCAATTCAAAACACTCGGACGCAGCAAGGCTGCGTCAGTGTTTGAAGCATTAGCTAGCGTTTCATTAATTCAGCCCTAACTCTTTCAAATCATTTGATATCGTTTTTTGAGAAACACCAAGATGATTTGCAATTTGAATCTGAGTCATTCCTCTTGAGCGAAGGACCTTTACCTGCGATTGCCTTTCAATCTTAGAATCGCCAATAATTACAGTTGTTTGATTTGTTGTATTTATTCCGTTTATGTTAGTTTTTTCAAAAACAAATCTATTTCCATCATTGTCTTCAGCTGTTAAATAGAAGCCATATTGATTTGTGTTTACATCCATACTAGCTAGCTGACCATTTTGTACTGCTAGTAAACCTTGGATAATTTCAGGTGGTACATCTGTGTTTGGGTTTACAGGAAGTCTATTGGGGTATTGGTCAATGTAGTAGTTATTCGCTGGTTGTTCATTTGCTTTAGGCATCATATTTAACTCTCCTCTGTCGTACACTGAAACGGGCAAAAAAACTTGAAATGCAGAGTTAAACATCAAGTCAATCTGTCGATCTAAGTGACTCGTGCAATACAGCAATTGATTTTGACCAAATGGTTGAGGCTGAAAATACACCAAATTTGAAACACCTTGATTTACTGATACGCAAACAGGAGTTGGCACTGGTGGTTGCCCATAATTCGTTTGCGCATAATAGACTAGATTTAGTCCACTTGGCAGTTGAAAAAAATGGACTACGGCGAGTTGCCCATTCGCCAAAAAAACATATATAGGGTATATATTTCCATCTATTGGCGATGGATAGTAAGCATTAGATGTATACACAGAAACCTCCGAATTACTAGTAAGTATATACCTACTATACCAAAAACTTCTAGGCAGTCAATCGCTAGCTAGCAAAAACTTGGTGCGGGACCGCTCTGCGGCCCCCCAAGTAAAAGTTATCCCATAGAAATTTTAATCCGATACTCACAGATTAGAGATTTTTAATATAAGTCGCTTCTGTCCAAAAGCGAGTCGCTTACTATTCAGTCATGCGATTGCATTTTCTCTGCTGATTAAGTGTGAAACATTAAAGACTGATAGATATGTGACTATTTATGCATAATGTGTTGCATAAACTGAGTTTTGCATGACTCTGTTACGATAATGCATAAAACACGTCGATTAAGCGCTAAAACACGCGAAAAATGCACTTTAACAGTTATTAAAATTGAAACTCTTTATTTATTCATTACAAACTGAAAATCAGTATATTGCTGCAATACAAATTTATTGGGGAAATACAATGTCCGAATTTTTAGAGATTTTAACTCATGCTCGTCGTTTAAAAGCTTCTGTTAAAGAGTTATCTGTTGCTGAACTAAAAGATATATACGAAAAGTTAGGCAAGATCGTTGCTGAAAGAGAAGAAGAAGCGAATGCTGAAGCTGAAGCAAATGCTGAGCGTATCGCTAAAATTGCAGAACTTCAGAAGATGATTGAGTCAGCTGGTTTATCACTTGATGATCTTGGCGGTGTTACTGCTAAAGTAAAAAGCACAAGAGCACCACGTCCAGCTAAATATTCAATCGTAGTTGAGGGCGAAACTGTCACTTGGACAGGGCAAGGTAGAATGCCAACTGTTTTCAAACAACAAATTGAAAATGGCCGTTCAATCGAAGACTTTTTGATCTAAATTCCACGTCTATGACTGAACAGACTAATGAAAATTTGTTCTGCCACATTCCGTGTTTGGTTCACAGACTGAGAACACTTTTCGGACTATTCCGTTGATCAATTTTTTGTAATGCTACAAAATGGCTACAGTATCGGAGGCGGTTCATTCCCTAGGGGAAAGAACTATAAGAGGAAGGATATTATTGTGTATGACTTTACACACGGCGAGTTCGGGGAGAATATAACTCGCGTAGAAAACTTAATAGAAGCATACAATGAACTTGAAGCCAATAAAATAGGTGATATTCAACTTCGAAAAGATGTTTTAAGAGCATCTATAGTATTTATGCACAGCTCTTTAGAGGAAGTTGTACGTAATTTATTCTTACTTCGTCTTCCAAATGGTAACACTAAGAACCTCAATAAAATACCTTTTGCTGGCCATGAGACAACTCATAGGCCAAAAGAAATATTATTAGGCAACTTAAAAGCATTCAGCGGAATGCTCGTCGATAACATAATCTTACGCTCAATTAATGAGTACGTTGATACAATGAGTATTAATGGATCAAATCAGCTTGCCGAATGCCTAGAAATTGCTGATGTTCAAATTGTTCCACTCAGAAAATACTTCACGTCACTTGATTCATTAATGAAAAGACGGCATCAAATCGTGCATCAAATGGATCGGGCTAATTCGCTTGATCCATTGCTAGATCCAATAACAAACATAGATATTGAGTGCGTCGAACAATGGAAGAATGATCTTTGTGGATTTTATAGAGATCTCATGATTATAATTGAGAACATAGATACCTCTAGTGATAATGCGCAACACGAATATCCTTTACAAGACAAAAGGAGAATCTAAATGACTGGTTGGTATGAATTACACAGAAATGAAAGAGAACAATTCTATTTTTATCTCAGAACAGGTAATGGTGAGATAATTCTTAAAAGCGAACTTTACACTTCAAAAAGCGGCGCAGAAAATGGGATTGCATCAGTACGGCACAACTGCTCTTTAGATGTGCGTTATCGCCGTAGCAGAACACCTGATGGAAAAGTATTCTTCAATTTGCAAGCGGCAAATTATCAAATTATTGGTACAAGCCAGATTTACAGTTCAGAGGAATTGCGCGACAGAGGCATTACAAGTGTAAAAGAGAATGGCCAGTCAACGATCGTCAAAAATCTCAGCTAAAGTCATTCAAGCTGACGTAGCCTAAGGGGCGCGCAGCTTAACTCGAATTTTCGTCAGTAGATATTTTAATCTGAAACTCACGAATTAGAGTTATGAACTTAGTTCGTTTTTATCCCGAAATAAGCTAGATAATATCTAATTCATTGGCTAGGTTTCGTTGGTCACTACACAAATCTAAGCTGACAGACACCATTAAAAATGGATAACTGTCAGTTCAAGCTCGATCTAGCACAAGTAAATCAAACTATTGATTATTAAGGAATTTAATACTCTGCCGATAGTATTCTGGATGCTTCTTTCTAGCATCATTTAACAACTCAATATGAGAAAAGTGCTCGCCATATTGATTATTACTAGACACTTCAAACTTTATATAGTGCTCCCCAGTGATAGAATTTACACATAGGGAAACATACCTATCAGTTTTTCCTCCTTCTTTATACAAAAGGAAGTGCAAATGCTTCAACTCACCTTTTAAAGCACCTGATTTGGTTGATGGTTCTCTTTGAAGAGTCGTTTCAGCCTCATGCTCTGCTTGAATCATTATATCTAGATCATTTTCAATTGAAATAATATCAAATGGAATTTCATCGATGAAACTCCATACTCTAGTCGGTATATCTATAGAAACTTTCACGTTAAGTGAAACGGAAAAACTACTACCACAATTAATCCGATCCTCATCTTGCTCTCCTGAATAACTAAAGGTACAGCCTAAGATAAAGTGCCTTTCTTCAACATCATAAGTAATATCCTCACAATATAAATCTTCAATACCGAACATTGATGCATTAGTTTCAGCAACATAACCAGACATATCACCATCAAGAAACCTGTCCAAAACATTATAATTATGCTCTTCTACTAACCACTCTGTCATATCTTCTTTAGATACATTAAGCATATCTAACACGACTGAAACACCTAGCTCTCTTATCAAAGTATGTAAAGGACACATACTCAGCAAGCCAATGGTGAGCCGCCTATCAACATGATTTCTTCTTGATACTTGCTTTACATCGTGAAGGTTAGTAAACCCGAAACTTTTAGCGCACTCGTCCATATACTGCATTAATGGTAAGTTTCTCGGATTAGATTTTTTGCGCGCAGCTTTAGCCGATGACTTGAATAACTCATATTTAGACATTAGGTAGTTCTCCAGCGAAATAACCCAAACTCAATGAGAGTACAGATAGCTTGCTAAGCTGATAGGTTATTCCGATTGGTTTATACCTAAAAAATGATTTTTTGTTAATCGTGTTGGTCCATAAGGTTATCGAAGCAAGCGGTATGCCTCCAACAGGCTAGATAAATCTAGCTTTTCGACTATCACTTGTCAACATTTCTTATAAGCCATTCATTTGCAATCGAACTCATTTATTGTTCCAAACTTAATGGTTAAATTAACCTTCTGATTTTTATGTGCAAGATACTTAAAACTTTGACGCTAGAGTGTACTTGAAATGTTTTACAATCGAACACGATTGAATAGCCATCTTGGTCTGTAGTGACATAGTGAATTTGGCTACGGTGTTTGAGGCGTCGCCTCATAGAAATTATCATCCGAAGCTCATTCAATATGGCCACACTGGTCTAACTCTCTTTGTCTCTAATAGAGCAAGTAGAATAAAATGAGTCAGAATATGACTACTTATGCAGTTTTATGTGCATAAGTGAAGTCTATCGACATAATCTAGCTGCTTGCTTCGAAAACAGCTCAAATATTCGCGTAAACACGCGATTTCTGCATGTTAAGATTTATTAAGTCGGATATTTACGTAGCAGAATTACCCTAGATAAACCTACTTTCTAGGGTAATCACTTATCGAATTGCGGAACTAATTCAATTCATAGCAAATTCTGAACCCTGTTTTTAACCCTTTATATTTTCCTGTACTTGACTTAGGTCCACATGATCGTTCTATAAACTTGTCAAAGTAGAATGAAAGGTGACTTTTTGAACGTATTTGGCAGCCTTCCAACAACCACTCACAAAATGAATCAGAATCAATGAATGATAGATTGTTATTTGTATAAATGTTTGGTTCATATCCGAATTTCAATCGCAATCCTTGAAAGTCATTTTCTGACATATATGGCGGGTGTGTATCATATTGTGTGCCATCAAGTTTATAAAAAATTAAGTCAGACTCGAATACGCTATTTCGGTAAGAATTGCTTTTGGGGCCAGCTAGCTGTTTATATTCAGACAACGTTAACAACCTAAATGGAATTTTTTCTAATCTTTCTTTCCAATTTATATAGGAAAGTGCATCATAAAAATTAACTGATGAAGGTAGATTCCTATTATCGTCAGAATTTACTGAGAGTAAATTGTCACCGTTCCTATAACTCATATAATCACCATTTTCAGCGGCAAAATACATGAAGTCTTCAATTGTAATTAGATCTGAGACCATTAATTTTTTTCCGTCAATTTTAACTTTATGAAATCCATTTAACTCATTAGAATAAGCCCTTTTTAAGGGCCTATATATACCTTTTGAAATCAGTAACTGTTGTAGGATGACATCTTGGCCAGGATAGTCACCTATTGATTTACCTTTGTTATAAAAAAATTCTTCGGCTAAATGGTTGTCTAGATCTCTCCAACCTTGATATTCAAAGTAGTGCCAGCGTTGAAACCTATACTCTTCAATGAAGCTAGGGATTTGTGAACGCTTTAAATTTTCTCCGAAAACTTGGTGGTCAAATAATTTATCTCTTTGATTTTTTATTAAATAATCATAGTTGCCATAGCAATCATATATGATGGTTAGGTTGTCATTGAGCTTCTTTACATTTACCCATCCGGTATCAGATATAGCTAATCTCTTCTTAAATAATTGGACCAACCGAACTTCATTTTTCATGTTATTGGATATTTTTGATTTTTCTTCTTCACTTAGATTTCCAGGTGTATATGTTAATAAAACAACATCCGTATTTTCGTCATCAGTTATGACATCAGATATAAGGTGAAAGAAACTGGAACTAAAACTAGCTCTATAGAAAAATAGGATAACTATATCAATAAATAGACAAGTTATTTTCTGTTTGTAAATTTCAAATGTAATTTCTTTAAAAGCATTTATTTCTATATGTTCTATTGAATCAAGAAGATCGTATGGGCTATAAAGGTTAATCGAATTTTTTACGAATTCAAATTCTGTAAGTTGATTCAATATCACCCCAATATCCATAGCGTGCAAACCGAAAACAGAAGAAAAATCAAAGTTGTGCCCAGTAAATATTTTTGTTGGAATTTTTCTTCCTGAGTAGAATAAGCGTTCAGAAACTTGTTGGTGAGTTAGCTCTTGAAAAAGTCTATATTCACCTTGGAATTGGTGTTTAAGTAGATTTTTTCGCTTCTTGAGCCCATTTATATTGAGGAAATTTACAAATTTATTGTTGAAGAAGTCCTCGTAGTTCGCAAATCCGCCTGAAACGCCTAATCTTGATGCAATAGCGTTTAGTTTTGAATTGTGCTTAATATCTTCTCTATCGCAAATTGTATTCTTAGCGGCAATCTTGATGCTAGTAGGATCAAGATTATTTAAGGGGACTATATGGAATTTTTGAAGGGCTAGATAAGTTGTGGTTGTCATTGTTAAACTCGATTGATGAACAATGTAGCTCCAGATTACTGGCGTACTTCATGCTACTTGCGTAGAGTTAACAATTCGACATTTTGAAAGAGTAATCACAAATGTTTGAGTGCTTTGTTTTGCAAGAAGTACATTGCAAACCGCAGGTTAGCCTCAACCCTGAAAGAATGTTACACACATATATAAGTTAGAGTCAAGACTTTTTATCCAATTTTTATTATATTTTACATAATGTACCTATGCCCTTTACTTAAGAATAAGCTCATAAATGACTTCTTAATCGCCACTACTTCACTAGACGACTGTCATGAGAAGTTGGATTGCAGAGATACGTGCAGTAACGAACTAATCATCACTCTACGTGAATGAGTGCATTAGCTAATCGTGCTATTTAGAGTTCTCTAGCTTAATCATAGAAATTGTGACTACTTATGCACTATTATATGCATAAAAGCATCTGGGCTGCTGTTTGCTGTCATTTCCTGCTGAAACCGCTCAAATATGCGCGTAAACGCTCGATTTCTGCATGTTAATAGTTATTAAAATACAAAACTGAAGCAAGAGCTCAGAATACTAAGTGTTTCGATTGCAGTGGCAAAATTGTTCAGCCACTACATAGCAAGATAGCAGGAAAAATGGATTAGTTAACGTACATCGAGACATTGGGCATTCATTCTATAAATAGGAAAATTAATGAGGAAAATCATTTTAGCTTTATTTATTTTAACCACTTATTCTCATGCGGCAACAATTCAGTGTGGGGGTACTGTTGAGAAGGTTGGTCTTCACGCACCAGATGGTATAATGCTGAAGTTAAGCAGCATGAATAACGCCGTATTTATATGTAATCCTAACTCAGAATGGAGTGTATCTGGCACTCCTTATATAACAAGTGCCGAAACATGTAAGTCAATGCTATCTATGCTTATGCATGCTAAGGCGACTCAAGCTGACATGGGGAGCGTGTGGTTTGATGGGGATGATGTTCCTGCGACTTGTAGCACTTGGGAGGCTTGGAAACACACAAATGTTAGATATTTTTTGTACTAAAAATTTTCACCGCATTGAACAGGATATAAAGATGGTATCGGCGTGTAGTTGCATATTGAAGTTTGTCATCTATTAAGAAGTGTAATACCTCACTCATGGCTATTTTGAACCCTAGAGATTTAAAGCTGTTAAGCGATATTTTGTTCAGAGTTCAGTCTGAGTTTTGCACGAGCTCATTAAAAGAATGCGCTAAACACGTCGATTTAGCGCTAAAAATGCACTTTAATTATAATTAAAGTACAGATCTTTTTTCGAATCAGTAATGCGCACTGTATCATATAGCATCTATCAAACTGACCAATCCATGTTGTACACTGTCAGGCAACCGTTTTATTTTTTATCCTTACAAGGAAGTACCTGAATGAAAATTACTATGTATATCGTTTTTTTTCTAATTATGTCAGTTTGTGGTTTTGTAAATGCGGCATCTGGAGGCAGCACTGGCAAGATCACAATAATAACGTGGTATGAGGGGCATACCGGAGTCCTTATAAAACAAGAGGGGATGTCAGATTTAGGTGAGTGTGGGCGATCAGATTATTATATTTTAGATGATAAACATCCATATTTTGGAGAAATATATTCACTGATTCTTTCCTCTCATATTACGTCTCAGTCACTTTCTTTACATTTGGATGGTTGCATCCAAGGTCTTTCAAGAATAAAACACATAACTAGTAGCAAATAAAATCTTGCTTAAGTTATAAAGACTATTAACTTAAAAAATACAATAGAATAAAGGGCTATAGAGAAGATGAATCGAAATCGTTCTGTTGCCCTTATTATATGCGATAAAACACTAATTTTATTGCTTACCTGTTAGCTATATTTTAAATAATAGAAGAATTTCTATTTTAAATGCTTATTTTATCGTCAGATGGCTGGAGTGAGAAGCTAATTTTTAGCATGTAATAAGAGTCGTTACGGGGATAATTGTAATTTTTTTGAATGAAAAATGTCCACAGTTCTCTTCGCTTTATACATCACTCCTAGGCTCTTGCTAATCAACTCATTTGGGATAAGCATTATTCTACGTTGCTTCATGTGTTAACTGGCTATCAGGCGAATAGACATGTCAAGTCCTATAACTTCGTCATGATAGCCTTTTTTCTAGAGCAATCAGCTTCCCTCATAAGCCAACTACTGAGTTGATGAAGCTTTTCAGTACTCGCAAGGGGACGAACTGTCCGCATAAATATTAATACAGTTTCAATTGTAGAGTCTTTGAACTGAAATCTCCTTGTTCGGTGTTGTGCTTGTGGCCTATTGTCTGCAGGTCTATCCTAAAAGTCAGTATTCCTCATTTGATTAAGGTTCTGTTATATTCTGCTTAATTGTAATGTGATACTTGAATTTACCAATTTAGTATCGGTTTCTGTGAGCTGTTAGAAATGCTCAATTATGTAAAAAATCTAAAGTGAATAGTTCACTGCAATTCGACTGAAAATCAGATAAAAAACTCAAAAGCGGATAAGTTTCTTAGTTTAATAACGTTTAGGCTACTAGTGAATGTGCATGAAAAATAATATTTGTATAGATTTTATTTGTCGTTTTTGTTAGGTAAATAATTGCATCGGTGATTATATTCTTCTTTCTATTTTCTATTTTCTATTTTCTATTTTCTATTGCTGCTTATTGTATTAATCGACGCCTCATGTTTTAGGTATTCATGTATTAAATACTACTAATTCATAACTCCATACGCATTTGATTAAATAATATCCAATAGCTGATTTGGTTTATTTATTGGTGTGCTATGCGGTATTTACGGGTCGCAGTAAAAAAAGCATTATTTAAATTGAAACATGGTTGATACATTTTGGTTTTTTGTGTTAAAGTCTCGCCAATTTTTTTGGTGGCATTAGTACGTTACTTCTAGGTAATAGGCTAGGCTCAATCAAAGTCTAAAGACATGGGATGTTATGAAAAGAACTAAATTTACAATATTGAAAGCCTTTTTTTTCTTATTATTAACTTTTGATCTCGGTTTTATGGCGCCTGCATTTGGTTCGGTATCAGTGCTTGCTGGTAATTCTGAAACTAAGTTTGTACAGCACGATGATTCGAGTTTTGATATATTAATTATAGACAAGCCTGTAAAGGGGATTTCATATAATGAATTTTCAAACTTCTCAGTATTATCTAAAAAATTAGTGATTTTTAATGGTTCAGATAGCGTCAACCACTCTATAACACCCGCTAATACAATTATCATTAAATCATCTAATATCTCAATCTCAAATGAAGTAGAAATAATTGGTGCTCCAGCAAATATTTTATTTATATCGTCTTCAGCATCAGCCTGTAAAGAATGCTCATTTAATAATGTTGGGCGAGTAACTTTTGCATTAGCATCGATTGGCACTAAGCAAGCAATTCATGCTTCTGGTGTTGTAGGTAAGTTAACGACCTTGAATGCTGGGCGTATGCAGTTGTCAAATATTAAATCTCCAGGTGTCCAATCTTTAGAGTTTATTGCTGATAAAGTGCTCTTGTCTGGAGATATCGATCTTAATTTAAGGGCTGATATTCATTCTGAAGGCGGATATGTAATTCATCCGCAAGGAAGTAAAATTGTAGGTTCGGGTGGAGTCAGTTTTTATCCTGGAAAAATGGTCATTAACTACGAAAACTTGAGAGTGGATTCTGCTGATGTTGTTAGTGATGAATTTATTTTAAGTAGTAGAATTCGCGCAGCGTCAGTGGCCATTCTTACCCCCCAGAATATTAAAATCACATCTACTGCGGATATCAGTACTATTTCTGACATACTCTCGACCAGTACATTAAATGGTCAGTTCTATGCGCCTATAGAAGGTATATTTATTCAAGGTGCAGGGAATGAAGCATTCAGCTATAAAAAGAATAATATTGTAATGTGGGGGAAGTTATCAACAGATAATAAGATTGTTATAAAGTCAATTAATCGACTAGATGTTGGTAACTCAATCGTTGCAAAAGATGTATCTTTAATATCAGGCTATGATACGTATGTTACGGGCTATATCCAGTCTGAATTGATTGAAATTGCTGCTCGAAATTTGATCAATAGTGGAAGGCTTTCGTCAAAAATAATCAATGTTGAAGCTGAACATGGTATTCATAATAGTTATGGTGGTGATATTAAAGCAAGTCAAATAGTACTTAAGGCTAATGCTGGCAATGTTACTAATGGCTCTAGAAGCGATAAAGTGCCTTACACAATAGCGACAACTTGGTTGCCTATATCTTCAGATTTAACTTCTCTTAAGCTTGGGATTTTTTATGATGTCTCAGAAACTGGTACCATATCAAGTAATTTATCTGCTCACATATCAGGAAATAATATATCGATTCAAGCTAAAGCGTTTGAAAATATTAACCCATATTCAATTGTAAAATCATCATCAGATGATTGGAGTGCTGGGATTTCAGTTAATAATCAACTAGCTAATCAGGTTTCTGTTCGAGCAGAGCATAAGCTTGAGATTAAAGCATCAAATTATGTTCTTAACTCATCTGCAATAATAGGCTTAAATCAGTCTGGTACTCTGGTTATAAATTCCCCTAAATTTAGTAATGAGCGTTATCGAATGCAGATGGAAAGTTACGTTTATAATCAGGCTATTATGAGCTCAGATAAGAGCAGGCAGTATGACTCTGCAAGGATCGGCACTACAACGAAAGTTATAGCTTACTCCCCTCCTGCACGATTTTATTCTTTCGGTGAATTTAGATTCAGTGATGGCAAAGATACAGATTCTATAGACGAAGAGTTTATAAACGAGTTGTCTTATTTTGAAGTGTTTTCTGATGCACATTTTCATCAAACAGAAATTAAAACGATTGGACTAGAAGTGTCTGAAAACTACGATTTTACTGCTTTGCATGATATTCGAAATTGTTTAATGTTTCGAACTTGCGATGGTGAACATGTAATGACGCTTGCAGAGGCTGAAACTTTATTTTCGGTTAGTGGTAGTATTTATGGAGTAGATGAAAGTATAGCATCTCAATCTGATTTAGATATCGCAAACATCAATATTAGACAAGCTAAAGAAATCGATGTTATTAACCAATACTTAGCACCATTTTTTTACAAAAATAATGATTATGACTATGGAACTGTAAATAAATCAGAGGTACAAGGCGATATGCTTACAGGTGTGCGTACTCAATGTAAAATGGTGACATTTAAAGGTTGGGGACTCAATCGTGTGTATAGTAAGTGCGATAATTACAGTTTTCAGGTAAGTATTACTTGGTTATTGAGTGAGGAAGCAAAAGACCGTGAGTTGGGAGCAACTGGCTATACGCCAGCGCAATTTGAGGCGGCAAGTAAAGCTTATGTAGAGGCATTACCAACTCAGTTTGTCACTTGGACAGCTTCACAGAAGAAAGCATTCAGTAACGTTACTAGCTTGTTGACATATTCCTCTTATTCAATTGATGGATGCTATGTAGTTATTGGTTACAAGCAAGCTAATACTTTTCATGGTTATAATCATGTTCCTTATAGTAATACTCTTACTCAAAATTATAGTAATCGAATACCCATTAGAGTTTTAATGAAATTAGTGCCAGGGACTCTTAAAGATAATGCTTGCTCAGCAGACACCTTGGAGCCTAAGAAATATACGGAAAAGCAGTATAGTGATGCAGCCAGAAATTATATATCGACGCTAACTATTGACTCGAGTTTATGGAGTTCTGCATTCAAACAAGTACGCGAACGTAAGGTGAATGGGACTACATCCAATACTATAAATTTTATCTCTTATTCATTAAGTGGGAATGATGTTTTAGTAAAATACAAACAAACAGAGCAGTATACTGTAACTGTGCCATATGCAGGGACTAGGAGTTTCTCTGAATCCCATGATTTAACTAAGCGTATTTCCGTTGCTGAATTAATGAACTATTTACCATATTAGAATTGTAGGATTACATGATGAGTATCAAAACTAAAGGAAAAGTAACCTACGTAAAACCTATTTGGCAAAGGTTTACAGCTTATCTAATGTCATGCTTAATGTTGTTGCAAATCTGTTTACCTGCAACGGTACAAGCTGTGGAGTTAATATCTGATTCATTTATTGAGTCTGATGTTAACTCAAATTCACAGTTTGAGCGTGTGTATAATCATAATAGACAGTTTGAAAAGGCATTTTATATAGAAGATGCTATCGGTACAAATATACAAACGATAGAGTTATTTCATCAGAAACTGTTAGCTTTCAGGAGAAGTGCACTGCCTTCTCCTCAGATGATCCCTATTATCAATGATGGTATAACTATTATTATCCCTAACTACCCATTAGGGAAACGTATTGGAGATCAATATGTACAGACTCGTTTCGTAAGATCTCAAATATTTAACTTGCTGAATAGGAATTTACTTAATGACTCTTATTCGACTGAAGTTGAACAGATAAATGATCTCTATAATCAGGCTTATCAATTCAGCGCTACTTCTTCCGCTAAGTTTGGCGACAAAATTACCCGCGCTCAAGTTAATTCATTTGGACATAATTTTATTTGGCCTGAAACTCGACTGGTAAATAATGAAGCTGTCCTTGTGCCTGTCGTTCATCTTACTGATGCTACTGTTACAGAGTTGTTGGTGAATAGCCATAGAGTCGAATTCTCGGGGGCTGAGGCCAAGTTTAATACTATTACTGTTAATGCTGGCACAATTTATACTCGTAGAGGGACTTTTATCAGTACAGCGGGTAATTTTACCGTTAATGAAGGCGCAAGTGTTGTTGCAAAAGGTGACTTAAACTTACTCGTTGGCGGTACTTTACAAAACTTATCTGGCCGTTTTTCAGCTAAAGACAATGTCAACATTATTGCTAATCAGTATCAGCAAAAAACAATGGTTCATAGATATGCCACCAAATACGATCAAGGAACACGTTTAGGACAAATTGCAAGTGTTAATGCTGTTAATGGGAATGTGACGATTAATAGTTACAATGACTTAATCGTTGCTGGAGGTACTATTTCTGGCAATAACATAACCTTAGCTGCAAATGGGAATATTCAATTAACGACTCAATATACTACTAATAATCGTAATGAAATAGTGGGTGGGTATAATGAGTCGCAATCCATTATTGAGCATACTGCAACGAGACTCAGTGCAAAAGACAGTATTTATCTTATCGCATCTGGCGCTATAGAACTTAATGCCGCAACCTTGTTTGCTGATAAAGGTATTATTGAAATTCTTGCGTCACAAGGCATATATATTGCTAATGAATTCAATCAGTTTGAATCTTCTCGTTCAGGAAAGGTTCGTAAGGTCACTATACAAGAGCAAAAGCTCCAAACGATAGCAATCCGTTCATCGCTCGATGCTGGTAGGGGAGTGCTACTTGCAACAGAATTTGGTGACATTACCCTTAAAGCGGCTGAATTAAAGTCGACTCAGGGCACTCGAATCAATGCCGCTAATGGTAAAGTGAATATGCTGCTTGCAGAAGAGCAGGATCACTATTACTACAATCGTGTTAAAACAGGCTTCTGGAAAATCAAGACTGAAACTATTGAAGATAAAGTTGAAACTGCTGTTTACAACACGATTGTCGGTGGTGTCGATATCCAAGCTACTAAGGGGTTAACCCTAGAATTTGGCAAGACGGAAGATCAATCTCTCGACGAATTAATGGCAGCATTCAAAAATACTCCCGATTTAGCCTGGATGGCTGAAATCTATGAGGACGAGGATTACAGCCAGAAAGTAGAAGTCATTTATGCTGAGCTGTTAAAAATCCACAAGCATGATAAGTCAAGTCAGCTGGGTGCGGGGGCGATGGTGATTATCGCTATTGCTATGGCGGTTGCTATGGGGCCAGGGGCAGGCATGATTGCTACTAGCACTTCAGCTGGCAGTATTGGCGCTCTCTCCATTGGAGGGACAACGTTAATCAGTCAAGCGGCTATTCAGGCTGGCGCGCTTACTCTAGCCACTCGGATGGCTCAAGGGCTTGCTAATGGCGATGGTCTAGGTGATAGCTTAAAATCATTGACTTCTAAATCCGGTGTTACTTCGCTGGCTACATCTATGCTCACTGCTGGGATAATGAATTCAGATTCCTTAGAAGGGTTCGAGTTTTTTCATAAGGTAGTGGAGGTTCCAGGGGTCGAGTTAACGTTCGCTCAGCAAGCTAGTAGTTTGGCCTATCAGGCCCAGCAGGCCTTAATACAGAGCACTGTCAGTTCCGGTGTTTCTACCATTGTTACTGGAGGCAATTTTGATGATTTCGGTGACGCCCTCGTTATATCCCTGAAGCACTCGGCCGTTAATGCCATCGGCGCCAAGGTAGCCAATAAAATTGGCTCGCTAACTAGCGAAGGTAAGTTTAACGAAGTCATGCGTTATATTTCTCATGCTGCATTGGGTTGCACTCTTGGGACTGCCAGCGCATCAATAGATGGTTCATCTACGAGTTCGAGTAATGCCTGCACCAGTGGTGCCACTGGGGCTGTAGTAGGAGAAGCTACGGCGCAAATTTATACCCATGCCATGATGTCTGAAACGCAGAAAGAGCTAATTAAGGCAATGCAAGAACTGGGTCTTGCTTATGATGAAAGTATTTTAGCTTTGACGCCTGATACACCTCAATTTAAGGCCTTGATGGCCAAGTATAATCAATTGAGAACTAAACCTACTGATGCAGATTTTGCCAATCTCAAAAAAATTAAGGAACTCGGAGTTGACTATGCGAAATTGGCCGGAGGTATGGCGGCTTTTGTTGCTGAGCTAGAGGTCGGAATTGCGGCTAATAGTGCCGAAAATGCCGCACAGAACAATGTTATTCCAGGATTGTCACTTGCATTAGAGCTCAGTATGGGAGCTTTGAGCATTTATTCGGCTTGGGAGTTGGGCGAAAGGTTTGGTACCGCAGCTGCTGAATATAACAAAATAGTTGATGCAGACAAAAAGCAAGAGTTCCTTATAGATTTGTTGAAGGCTGTAGCCGAAGATGCGATGTATGAGATAGTCATCGATAAGTTCACTAAAGGGCTGAAACCCGAAGTTCTCTTTGAAGAGATTTATATTGCTGCTAAGAACAATCCCAACCGAGCTATATTCGCTAGTCGTCTAGATAAACTAATGGATGATGCACATTTCAATGCTATGGATCCAACGACTAGGGTATTGAAAAAAGCTGAACTAGATGCCGAAGCTAAGGCTGTGCAAGATTATTATCTTTATAAGCAGCAAGTGCCTCATACCGTTATCACAGAAGACCGTATTTTGTCTCAGCACAGGCAGGGGTTTGAGCTACAAGCCAATGGTCGATGGGTAAGGGTTGTTGGTGTAAAAATCGCCGATAAACCTGGCTATAAACGTGATGCTAATATCCGGGTGGATGAGTTCGCAATTACACCAGAATTCAACAACTTAAAAGTGAATATCCCAACTCAGGAAACGCCAGTTACCATTGCCGAACTGACTCAAATGCGCCAAGCCAAGCTGGATCACGTTAGAGAGTTGGAGCAAGGTGAGATACGTGGTGCCTTAAGTGCCCAAAGTAAGAAGGACATTGCCCAAGCCAGATATGAGGTTAATACCTATTCTGAAATTATCGGCGAGCAGCGTTCAATACACCTACTTAAGCAACAGTTTGCCGAGGTAACGCCTCTCAATGCCAGCTATTTAGATAAGCGTAAAAACCAGCAGTTTGATAAAATCTATCTGGTTACCGATGCAAAAGGCAATAAGACCTTGATCCAACTAGAGGCCAAGGGCGGTATTAACCCCAGTTCTCAATATGGTACCGCTCAGGTAAGTGTCAATGCTACAGGTATGGCTGAGAGCGCTCAGCAGGGCAGTCGTGCTTATCAGGAGAATATCTGGCGACATATGAAGGACAAGCATGAAGAATATGTTGGGAGTGATGCTTTCCGTAATGGCACTATGTCACGCGAAGACAGGAAACGGGTCAACGATCTAGGTATGACAATCCAAATGAGGGAAGTTGTGCAAGAAAGGCAGGCCTATATCGCCATAGAGCAGAGCATTGATTCGGCCACAGGCGCCCTGGGCACCACTAAGATGAAATGGTTGACCCAAGGTTAACCATATCCACAGTATTAGAAGGTATTGATTTAGAGGTATTAACAAGATGCAATCAGTCGATTTATCCCGTCCGCTACCCTTTCACCTAGAAAGGCTCAAGGGCCATGCATGGGTTTATCAGGAACGTTTGGAAAGTCTGGATTGGATCATGAATATGATCCGTACCGAATCCAGAACGATGGACTTATTGAGTATCAGTAATCGTCATCTCGCTCTTGCATCAGAGGCGCTGCATGGCGCCGCAGCTCCGGCTCGCGCCTTCGAGCATCTGCAGCAGATGCATTATCTGGGCATTAAGGGCTATAAACGTAAGCTGATGGCCGATGGCGATACCCTCAGTGTCAAGATCCCCGCAGACACCTTAGTGCTGAAACCACTGCCAGCAGATAACCGATTTTTATCCTATGCAGACTGGACTATCTATTTTTGGAGTGCGGTACTGCATGATCAGTACCAAGATATGACCTATTTGGTCAGCATCAAGGAGGCCGATAACTTTAATTGGGAGCTGGATCCGCCATCCCATATGATGAGTGATATTTTGGCCGGTTTCTTCCGTGTGAAAGCGGTCGATGTGGCAGCGTTGATCCAAGATTTCGTTAGCGCCACTGAGTTTGGTAAGATATCGACGGCATCTTACGATCATGTGGCGAATGTCACGCTGCCAACCATTGACGTCATGTTGAAAATCTTTGGCGGTGCCGAAGAAGTCCAATATCGGCAGGCCATGTACCTAGCGCTACAATCCCACGATAAATTTTATAGCCTGCCACGTATGGCGGGCAAAGTAGTTGGGAATATTTCCTTGCCGCTTAGCGCGTTAGCAAAGTTAGCCTACCGTAAGTTTGGTTATACCTTAGGCTTCTACAGCGACTATATCCCAGAATATATTTATCAAATTGAGGATCAAGCGATCAGCTTTGAACCTCTAGGGCCACTGGAACCGATCAATTGAGTTGATGAGTCAACAAACGTGTTTATTGACTCATATTTCAGTTGCTTAGCGGGTCAAGTTGGATGCATTTCTAGAAATAAATTTCAATTTTTAGAAATGCTAAAAGCAATATTAAGGTTATTTAAATGAGTAAGTATATATTCACAGTGTTGATATTAGTGTTTTGTCAGGTAAATGAATCAAACGCTGCATTTAGCTGTGAGGCAGATATTCAACGGGTTCTTGTCTATAGTGATGGTTCTGTAAATATTCTTCATTCTGGCAGCGGTAAGTATACTTATATTTGTAATACCAAAGGAAACTTTAAAGGCGTAGATACTGTAACATGCTCACTCTGGGCAGGAATGTTGCAATCTATACAGAATAATAATAAGAAAGCAGTGTTCTATTATAATGGTAATGGAACTTGTGCAACTTTGCCGACATATAGTAGTGCACCTGCGCCAGTCTATATAGGTTCAATAAAGTGATATGAATATAAAATATAAATTGTACATTATGGTCTTTATCATGCAGTGTTCTGTGTTTATCTCTGGGGCTGCATGTGCTAGCAATATTTGGTGTGCTGGAAAAGTAACTAACGCCTATATTGATAGCAACAAAAATGTAATCCTGAAAGGGAGTTGGCGAAATGAATATACACGGATTTGCAGTACTGATGGTAGTAATGGTGTCGATACTATCACTTGTAGCCTATGGTTTTCGATTATAACAACCTCTATGGTGCATGATAAAGAAGTTATCCTGATGTATTCCGATCAAAATAGCACTTTAAATTGCTCGAATATCCCTACTTATTCAAGTTCACCTCGCCCAAGTTATGTTATGTTGAAGAAATGAATTTTTAGTCACTTATTTTCTCTGTCATTATTTTAATCAATATGGCCTTAAGGTGGGGTTATGAACTCTAGATTAGCATGTTTTTTATTTTTAATTATTACTTTATGTTTATCATCGTCAAACGCAGAAGCTAATAGATACCGGCCCCCAAAAACATTAATCGAATGGTCTTTAAGCTTGAATAATGGTGTCGCTTATATTTCATCTCCACAGTTTGCTGAAAATTGCCTTTATGGTCGTGGACAAATAAATATGGATGGAACGGAATTTAATAAGTCTATGTATGCTTACGCGATGTCTGCTAAGGCAAGAGGATTGAAACTAAGGTATGTTGTAGATAACTCTCAAAGTATCTGCATCATCACAGGACTTGAAGAAGTAAGTTGATGCCATTTTAATATGCAACTTAATTAAGTCGGTTAGCGATTTAAGTATTTTAATGTTGACTAGTTTACGGAGTGGACTATGAATAGTCATTTGTTTTTAAATTCGTTCAGATTTCTCGTGTTTTCTTTAACGCTCTTACCCTTTAGCACTATTGCATGGGATGGAATGGTTTATGGTAAAGTTAAAGCAATCCATGTAACAGGTCATAATAATTATGATTTTAGAATTGAGCTGGAAGACTCGCCAAAGCTTTGCGGAAATGAACATCAATGGGCCTATGTAAATCAATCTGATAGTAATTATCAAACTTATTCTTCTGTTTTGATAGCTGCTAATCTAGCCGGTAAGAACATTACTATTTATACAAATCAAGAAAAGGTTTCAGGTAATAATTATTGTCATATTGGCTATGTAGTGCTTAGTTAAGGGGTTCTATGAAATATTTATTTGTACTCTGTTTGTGTATGTTTACTGTACATGCTTGTGCTGCATGGGTTAATACAACAGGCAAGATAACTAGTATTGTCAATTATGCCCATCGGGATACCATTTTAGTCGCATTGAGTGATAATGGTATGGCTGTTTCACAGTGTAGTGATAGAACTACTTTTGCTGTAGGCGATAAATACACTCCAGAACGTCGCGCAAGAATGTATGCGATGCTGCTCGCCGCTCAAGCATCTGAGCGTAGTATTACTATATCCTATAACGATGTTGGAAATTGCGAGCCCTGGGATAGCAATCCAGATGCTTTCCGACTTATCACTCGTTTAACATTAAAAAGTTAATAATGGATTTTTATATAATGAAATATACTCTTCTTTTAATTTTTTGTTTCTCACCATGTTGTTGGGCTAATAGCTCATTTACTGCCGACTCAATCAATAGACTAGTTGTTCATGACTTTGGCCAGCATATTTTAGTCTATTTCCCCAGCGATGTGACAAATACTGAGCAATGCACAAGTAACAATGGTGTTGCCTTGAAAAAAGAACATCCACTTTTTAATGAAATGTATGCAGCATTGCTATCTACATTTCATGTGAATGGACGATTATCTGGTTGGGTTAATGGTTGCGAGCCAATTTTTAAAATACCGATATTGACTCGGATAGATCTAACTAAGTGATCTAATCTCTATTGGTGTGAGAGTCAAATCTCACTTGTATAATTTAATTGCTTTTTGAGGTTGTATTGAAAAGGATTTTGTTTCAATTTCAAATGTGTATTTTAGTTGGAATTTCAAGTGAGGTATCTGCAAGAACAGATTGTCAGGTTGCAAAAATATTGAACATTCAGCTAGAATGTGAAAAAAAATCATGTATTTTCAAGAGGGTGCTCCATGGCGTACGCTTGGGTATGTGAATAAAAATGACGGTACAAAGGAAAGGTATGCTGCACTTCTTACCGCACAAATGGCCGGGGAAAAAGTCGTCGTAGGATATAAAGAAAATGGATATGACTGTAATGTGACTAATTACGGTGTGCCAGCTTTTATTGTGAGAACATTTAATGAATAATCTTCTAAAAGTATTTTTATTAGGCTTAGCTTGTATTCCTTATGCTGTTAAAGGTGAGGAAGTGTGGAGTTCGGAAACAAAGATTAAGATATTGTACCCCACGTCAGGGGCGTTGATTTTCATGACTGACTATCGCCATAATTTAAGTCAATGTGATAATGGCACAAGATTTATGCTCGACTCTACTGCTGCGGATTATTCTGTACTTGCTTCAATATTAATTGCCGCATTTATGGCCGATAAACCTATTAGGTTTAATTTCAATCTTTCGCAGAATCCTACTTGCAGTCCAATAGTCAATAGATTTATGGTTTTTAAATAAATTTAGGTGTTCAATATGCGCACATTTTTTACGCTTACTCTTGCTTACTTCTTATGTTTTAATTGTACAGCAGCAGGGGTTACACCTGCTGTTGTTCCTAAAAATTTGCATATCTATAATGTTCAAGGTTCTACTTATGTTGATATAGTTGCACATGATTGTTCTGGTTCTAGATATCATTTAAATCCTAACCATCCTAAATATGATGCGATATTTTCCATGTTATTATCAGCTCAGTTAGCAGAGAGGAAAGTGATGGTGAAGTTTGACGATTGCATTAATGGAAGTAATCCCCAGGGAGAAATTATTGGTGTTTACTTACCCTAGGTTGTTGAAGTATTTGAAAAGTGGTGCTTTTATGAAATTGTTCTTAACATTTCTTATGTTGTTTAGTTTCAATATTTATTCAGCTGAGTATGCTGCGAAAATTACTCAGATCAACTTGTACAGCAGTAATTGGACTCATGATACATGGAAAGGGTCATTGATTTTTAAATTACAGACCATGCCATCTGGTGTGTCTCATTTTACGGTGAAGAGAGATGATATTGCATTGTCTAGCTTTTTATCATTGTTACTGGCAGCGAAAAAAACCGATACTACTGTTAATGTTGTTTATGACGCTGCTGTAGATGCCAATGGCTTTGCAACTACTTTAGCGATATTTGAACCTTAGCTGATAAAATGATTGTCTAGTCGTGTCCAAAAACAGACTTTTATAGTTTTCGACGTAATTTTAAATGTATGTAGCTATGGAGGGAGTTAGATGAAAATAGTCACGTCTATCGTGTTATTTATATGTTCCGTGTCTTCGGCGTTTGCAGGTGGTCAAACTGGTCTAATTACGCAAATCAATGTCAGAACGGATGGGTTACATTGGGTTGTTTTATCCGGGGAACGTGGGGAGATGCCAGCTTGTACTCAAGGTCACTATAAGTATTGGATGATAAAAGACGAAAACGCTACCTACGGGAAAAGCCAATTTAGTATGCTATTAGCAGCTTATCTCTCAGGTAAACCGGTGACAATTATTGGTACTGGAAACTGCAGTCGATGGGGAGATGGTGAAGATATAGGCACACTGCTACTATAGAGTTGAGTTGTTATATCTCATATTGTTAGCTTCATTTGCTTAACTTTATGATTTTATTTTTATCGTTAAGCTGTTGCTCTAATCGATACTTTTTTGTTCTTTTTACTCTAAATATAGTTATCTGATTAATTTTGCTGTTTCTTCCACGATTTGGTAATGCGTCATGTTGCCGAATATACCGCACTCATCTTTATATTGTTGATTATTAATATAAATTTGATGTTGGCATCAGCGTTATGCTATAGCATATATTGACTGGGGACCTGTTAGCTAAGGAGTGCTAAAAATACAATATTATGTTAATGGTTATAGAGTTACATTGTTATAATTTGAGGGTCGTATGAAATTTAAAAAAAGATTACTATTAAGTTTGTTGTCTCTATTTGTTTGTAATGTTTGGGCTGGTAGTTTCACCGCATTTGCTATTCCTACTCGCATTGATATCGACCGCGGAAATGGGCTGATGGTTTTCGGCGCGTTTGGTAATCCCGGTGAATGCACTGTTGGTGATAGAATATACATTAATATTAATCATCCTCAGTATCAGCAGATTTATGCTGCTATATTGGCTGCTTTTGCCAGTGGCAAAAAAATTCAAGCCTATTCGCACGAATGTAGGCCTGCTACTTGGTATTCTGTTGAGGCCGTAACATATAACCACGTAGAGCCTTATTCTGCGGTGAATTTGATGAATTAACTCTAAGCTAATTCTGACTGCTATGTTCATTTGTAGCAATATTCTCCCAAAAGCCTTTACAAGTGGATAGCATCAAACCCTTAGTTATCATAGGATTTGTCTTAAGTTGGTTTAAGTTAGCGGTTTTCCCCAACGCTCTTTGGCCATATTCAAAGGTGTTATCCTGTCCATTTTGACTTAGACTACCTGAAATAGTGGCAAAGAAACCGTTATCTCTTGGCACTATTGCATAGCTTTCTATTGTTACTCGACTTATATTAGTCTTGGAGTTGGTTTGTGACTCTTGTTTCATGCAGGTGAGTAGAAGTGTTTGGCTATTTATACCGGTAGATATCAACCCCTCTTCAAGTTCTTTCGCTATGCCTTCATCTATCGCTACTCCGATTGCAATACCTACAATCCCTATGGTTGACATCATTGCAGCACTGTTCCCTTTATACAAAAGACGCGCTTCTTTAGATATTTCAACTTTAGCTGGTGCAACTAGTTCTTGGCTTGCGCAACCATTCAAGGTTGCGGCAAAAAATACAGTAACAATGATTGGTTTACATGGAATAAGCTTGAACATTTATTTCCTCTTTGGTTTGTATGGCTTCGACTAGGATAATACTTTTTCAAGCTATTTTTATGGTTTTTTTACAAAATTACATTTTCTAGTTATAAAAGTATTTTAGATACTGCACTCTGAAACCTTAAAAATATAAAGACATGCTTGAAAAGCAACTAATTTATTAATAGGTATTACGGCGGAATAAGCCGTAATAGCTACTGAGTTGAATGAAAACCGTTACTTTTGTTTTCCTCTCACCATCCGGACGTATAGATAAAGGACAGGTCCATTCCAGCGTCCATGACCATCATAGAATTGGATAAGCCACTTGCCACCAAACTGGCTATTATCGCTGGCAGTAGATGTCCAATAGCCAGCATAGTCAGGTGTCTGTGGAAATGCTGATTGCGCTAATGTCGGGCTTTTATAGTTACCTTCACACACATTATCGTTTGGTTTCCAATAACTTGGTTTGCCTGAAGAACAATAAATCAGTGAACTTAATTCCTCTTTTGTGGGTAAGCGCCAGTCGGTGTGGTTACCATCAGAGATAGACATTCCCATGGCATATGGCCAGATAAAAGTAGTAGGACTGCCTTTACAGCTACCGTCTTGCCAAGTCTGTCCTACGCTACAGCGCATCCACATGAGTTTGGTTTGCGTGTCGGTGATGGTGCCATTGCCGTTATCGATGTACCGCTCAGCAAGTGTACCATCGCCAATTTTGGTAAACGTGGCATTGATTTGGCAATCTGATGTCACTGTGCCTGTGGTGTACTCATTGTTATTGAGCGTACCGTTACAGCCTGTGACGGATTCAATTTGATAGCCGATGTTCGTTGAGAGGTTAAAGCTGGCGTGGGTGTTGTAACTGACATCAATACTCTCGGGACTGATTTTGCCTCCGGTTGTTGCTTGCGTGGTGATTTTGTACGTGCTGAGTTTGAAAGATACGGTGACTGCACACTGGGCATTTATGACCGCTGTTGTATAGCTGTTTTGGGTTAATGCGCCACCGCAACCACTGATATCATCGATTTGATAGCCGGTATCGGGTGTCACAGTGAAGGTCGTTGCATGACCGGATTCAACCATGTTGATTGCTGGGCTGATTTTCCCGCCAAGGCTTGCCGTCGCTGGGATGCTGTAGACCGTTGGGGTGACTTGTCCGTTGTCATTGTTGCTGTCACCTTCCGAGCCGCCACAGCCAGCGAGTAATGTTGTTGTAAGTATGCTTAAAAGCAGTGTGTTTGCCTTTGCTGGCGGTGTCTTTATCGACGTTATGGCGAGTTTGATGCTTGCGTGAATGCACTTATTCATAGGTGTTCCCTGTTATGTTGTCCTGATTAAAGCAGGCTGTTGGTCGTGTTGATTACTTCGTTACTTGATTGAGGAGGATGTTTTCGGGGGTGAATATTTCGCCGATAGCCTTGTTGAGTGAGTTACTGTAGATGTCATCTAGGGCATTGTTGGCGGTGATATACGGGGTGTACTCTTTACCTTCTCTCAATGACAGTTGCCACCTTGCGGTATTCACTTCAAAGGTATCGTCGAGATTGATGAGGAACTGAATCGTCAATGATGCGCGTGTGACCTGAGAGATAAAGGCTTCATCGACTTTTCCGGTTACCGCTTCAGAGGCTTTTTGACCCACTTGCTTGAAGTGTTTCAGCTTCATATTGCAGGTATAGACAACTGTGGTAATGCCATTGCTGGCTTGTTGCTCGTCCCAAGCCGTGTTGGCGCAAGGCGACCATTTATCAAACGCCTGACCTATGTTGGTTTGCTTGTAGTCTTCGAGGAACCCCTCTTTTACATAGATAATATTTAATGGTTCACCGAAACGAATGCCGAGAATGATTAAGACGATAAGTAATGCAACAAACGTAACAACCGCAGAGGCTATGATACCTAAC